>JAUSKE010000068.1 GCA_030649435.1 Deltaproteobacteria bacterium | reverse complement strand
CAGTCGTAAAAAAGAAAATCTCGATAAGGCGGCCGATGAAATGAAAGCCAAGGGGGCTCCGAAGGTGCTCGCAATCCCGTGCGATGTTCGCAAGCCAGAAGAGGTTGAGGCGATGGTGGAGAAGACGATGAAAGAGTTGGGTCGGATCGACGTACTCGTCAACAACGCCGCTGGCAATTTTCTCTGTCCGACGGAACTCCTTTCTTATAACGCCTTCAATGCGGTGGTTGGGATTGTTCTTCATGGGACTTTCAACTGCACGCTCGCGGCCGGGCGCAAGATGATTGAATCGGGAAAGGGCGGCCGGATTTTGAATATCGTGACGACGTACGCCTGGACCGGCTCCGCTTTTGTCGTCCCGTCTGCCTGTGGCAAGGCGGGGGTCGCCGCGATGACGCAATCGCTTGCGGTCGAATGGGCCCGGCACAAAATTCGTGTTAACGCGATTGCCCCAGGGCCATTCCCGACCGAAGGGGCTTGGAAGAATCTCGTCCCTCCCGGTTTTGAAGAAAAGATGCGGGAGCGTGTTCCTCTCCGTCGGTTGGGCCAGCACGAAGAATTGGCCAATCTTGCCGCCTTTCTGATTTCTCCCTACGCCGCCTACATCAATGGTGAGATCGTGACGATCGACGGGGGAGAATGGCTGCAGGGGGCAGGGCAATTCAACTGGGCGACTGGTCTTTCGCCCACTGAGTGGGAAAAAATGATGAAGAAGTAAATATGGGTTTACTCAGGAAAAAATTTGAAGAAGAGATCCCGTTCCGGTTTTTTCTTACCACCCTGATTGCCGGTGTTGCCCCGCTTATCCTTTTGCTCATTGTGATCGTTCTTGTGACCTTGGGGACTAACGAGCCGCTCAATTTTCACAATTATTCCCTTCTTTCTCCCTTCTACCGATTGATCACCTTTGTCGTCCTGGTCAGTTTGACGACAGCCTTAGGGGTTTACATTTTTAACCGGAAGGTGGCCCAGAGCTTTCTAAGGCCGATCAAACTCCTTCGTCAAAAAGATCAACAGGTGGTGGCGGGACGGTTGGAAGAATCGCTTGTGCCTGAAGGGGAGATCCCACCCGATGAACTGGGAGAGGTGATGAAAGTCCGAAACCAGATGATCCGTAAACTCGCCATGGACGAAGAGGAGCTGGTTCGCTCAGAGAAGTTGGCGGCGATTGGTCAACTTTCGAGCTCCATCGCCCATGAACTTCGTAACCCGTTCACGGTCCTACAGAATGCCGTTGGCTACCTGAAGCTTCCGGTGGATAAGCGGGTGGAGACAAAGACCCAGGAGTATCTCGATATGATTGTCCGTCATGTGGCCCAGGCGAATCAGATTATTGAAAATCTTCTCCATTTTGCCCGTGTCCGCCAGGCCTCTCCCCAAAGGGTTTTTTTGAATGAACTCTTGCGTGAGGGGCTGGATCAGGTTCGTCCCCCCGTGAATGTCAAAATTGTTTGGAAGCTCGATCCCTCTTCCCCTCGCGTCATTGTCGACCCTCTCCAGATGAAGCAGGTTTTTGTGAACCTTGCCCTAAACTCTTTCGATGCGATGCGCGAGGGGGGAGAATTGGATCTGACCACCACCTGTGACGGGTCAAAAGTCGTGGTGCTATTTAGGGATAATGGTGTTGGCATCTCTTCTGAGGTGCTTCCTAAAATTTTTCAGCCCCTCTTTTCCACCAAGCCGAAGGGAACTGGTCTTGGACTCGCCATCTCCAGACAACTTGTGGAGAACAATGGCGGGCAGATCCAGGCGGAGAGCCGTTCCGGGCAGGGAACCCTCTTCGTCATTGAGCTCCCGTTGGTCGTTTAAAGTCCCCTCTTTTTGTTTCCCTTTTGGCCAATTCATGTTAGAGACCGCCCCCGTGGGAAAGACAGCGCTCATCATCGGCACGAGGGGAAGCCCTCTTGCCCTCTGGCAGGCTCGGTTTGTTCAAAAACAGTTAGAAGAGCAAAATCCTGGGCTTAAGGTCACGATCAAAACGATTGTGACGAGTGGCGACAAGATCAAAAAAGGCTCTCTCGCCCCGTTTGGGGGGAAGGGGCTTTTTATCAAGGAGATCGAAGAGGCGTTGCTCGCTCGCAAGATCGATCTTGCCGTGCATAGTTTGAAGGATATGCCGGCGATTCTTCCGACCGGACTCTCCATCATCACCGTTCTCAAGCGACACGACCCCCGGGATGCCTTCGTCTCGAAAAAATTCAGTTCGCTCTTGGGGCTTCCCCGAAAATCGGTGATCGGCACAAGCTCCCTCCGGCGCCAGGCGCAACTCAAAAATTTTCGCCCCGACCTAAAGATCCTTCCGCTCCGTGGCAACGTTGAGACCCGTCTTAAAAAGCTAGCGGCTGGCAAGTACGATGCGATCATCCTCTCCGCCGCGGGACTGATCCGTCTCGGTCTTGAATCACGGATCCGGGAATTTCTCGCAACGACCCTCATGCTCCCTTCCGTGGGTCAGGGGGTGATTGCGATTGAGGGACGCGAAGGGGACGAAACAGTCTTTCATGCGGTGCGCCCTTTAAACGACCCGTTGACGGAGAGTTGTAGCAAGGCGGAAAGAACGTTTCTCGCCGAACTCGAAGGGGGCTGTCAGGCGCCGATTGCCGGTTATGCGGAACCGAACGGTCTCGCCCTCGAATTGACCGGGCTCGTCGCCTCGCCGGATGGAAGAGAACTGATTCGGGATCAGGTGACCGGATTTTTGAGAGACCCGATCGCCCTCGGGAAACAGCTTGCGAGATCGCTCCTCGCCAAGGGGGCAAAAGAAATCTTGAGAAATGGTCAGGATGAAGAAGAATAATTTAAAAACTGGTCTTGTTTATCTGGTCGGTGCCGGACCGGGGGATCCCGATCTTTTGACCCTGAAGGGGCAGAAGGTTTTGCAAGAGGCGGATGTTGTCATTTATGATTACCTCGCCAATCCTTTTCTCCTCCGCCACCTAAAAAAAGGGGCGAAGCAACTCTACGTCGGGAAAGAGGGGAGCCAGCATACCCTGGAACAGGGAGAGATCAATTCCCTGATCGTGAAGTGGGCGAGGCAGGGAAAAATGGTTGTCCGCCTCAAGGGGGGGGATCCGTTTGTCTTTGGTCGCGGCGGGGAAGAGGCAGAAGTGTTGGCAGCGCGAGGTGTCCCTTTTAAAATTGTTCCGGGCATCACCTCAGCGATTGCGGCGCCCGCCTATGCCGGGATTCCTGTGACCCATCGCTCGGCCACCTCAACACTCGCGATTGTGACGGGGCATTTACAGGAGAGTGGTGACACTATCGATTGGGAGGCTCTCTCCAAAATGGGAACGGTCGTTCTGTTGATGGGGTTGGGGACTCTGGAAGAAAATATGAGACGTCTCATTGCTGCCGGGCGTGATCCAAAGACGCCGGTGGCGGTTATTCGGTGGGGGACGCGAAACGACCAGCAGGTAGTTGTCGGGACGCTGAAAGATATTTTTACAAAAGTTTGCGAGGCTGGCTTGAAGCCACCGGTGGTGACTGTTGTTGGAGACGTCGTTGATCTTCGCAAAAAGATTTCCTGGTTTGAAAAACGTCCGCTCTTTGGTAGAAAGATTCTGGTGACCCGTTCGCGGGAACAGGCGAGTGAGCTTTCAAAACTTTTATCCGATCAAGGGGCGAACGCGATTGAGTTCCCGACGATCGAGATCAAACCGCCCCAAAGTTTTCAACCGTTGGATAGGGCGATCCGTCATCTCAAAGAGTATGAGTGGCTCATTTTCACGAGTGTGAACGGCGTCGAGGCCTTTTTTGAGAGACTCTTCTTTTTGAAGAGGGATCTTCGCGATTTTGCTGGTCTCTCGATCGCGGCGATCGGTCCGGCGACGGCGAAAGCGGTGGAGGGGTATCATTTGAAGGTCGAATTGGTCGCCGACGAATACAAGGCGGAAGGATTAGTTCGTTCTTTGGCGAAAAACAAAATTAAGGGGACGAAGTTTCTGATCCCACGGGCCGCCGAGGCGCGACCTGTTTTGGTTCAGGAGTTAAAACGGCTGGGGGCCAAGGTTGATGAGGTGGCGGCGTACCAAACAGTTCGCCCGACGAGCCGTCGTAAAGAACTAGTACAACTTTTAAAAGGTGAAAAAATAGATCTGATCACCTTTGCCAGTTCGTCAACAGTTTGTAATTTTATGGAAATTTTAGGCAAAGAAAATCGATCACTCTTAAAGAGAATCCCGATTGCCTCGATCGGACCGATCACGACGAAAACCGCCAGAGAACTTAGTTTGAAGGTAACGATAGAACCGAAAAAGTTTACGATCCCTCACTTGGTGGGAGAAATTGTTCGCTGGTGCAAGGCACCGGTGGAATCCGTAATCTCGAAGGTAGCGGTCCCACGAAAACCATAAGGGGTGAGGGTCCTGTCGACAATCCTCTGCAGTAGGCTGTTGTCAATGGTTTTTGGATCGGGGGATCGAATGAACAATCTTACTCCATCCACATTATTCCAATCAACGTGACGGGTTGTTGAATCCAAATCTGCCTCAAAATGCTGCCAGTCGAAACGGTCCACTCTGTAGTAACGGTGGCGGACTGTGGTTCCGTAGGTTGTCCCACGGGTGATCGTTCGTGGCTGGTATTGCTCGCTTCGGGCTGGGATGTCGTCGTATGGGAGTGTTTCGCCAAATCGGCTCTGTTTGCGACCGACCGACTCTTCTAGTGGGAGGCGATTCTGCCCCTGACCAAAGAGCCCTTCGATCACTTTTTGGTCACTCTTCAAAAATTCAGGGGCAGGGATCTCGATGACATCCACCTCTTGGTCCGGGAACATTTCACGGGCGTATTGATTGATCGGTGTCCCCGGTCGACCGCTGTAATCATAATCATAAATCCGGCCACCGGCCTCAACCATCAAGTGGTAACGCCACGCTTTTGGTGGCTCGAGTGGCCTAATCGTTGCCTTGCCGTGGAGTCGGCGTTGTCTGTCGTTGAACTGATCCCCTGCCCCGGTTTCTCGGTGGACGAAGATGAGGACATTCAGATGAGGGAGGTCAGCGGCCGGGGTCGCCCATTGAAGGAGGTGTAGGGTGTTTTCGTAGCAGAGTCCTTCATCCCCCTCGATATAGAGATTGGGATTATCCCGCATTGTTTCGGCCATCCTTCGTTGGACCGCCCTCAGAAGGGCTTCCTTCGCTCCCGTCGCTCGGATGATTTCAGGTCCAATTCTCGGATCCGAGATGATTGTAATGTTCTCTGCGGGGGCGAGGTGAGGCGCTCTGTTGAGTGTCGGGAAGAGGACTTTTCTTGTCCGTTCAGCCGATGGAAAAATAGCGACAAGGCCTGGGTTGATACCGGGGAGATTGATCGCTGTTTCAGTTGTCGTTAAAAAAACCGGTTCGGCTTGAAGAACTGGAAGCGGGGTCGGTTGTGGCGGCATCTCGATCCAGACTGGACTCTGCTGGGTCACCACCGAAAGCCCACCAGAGGTCTGAGTCGTTGTTTCGCCAGCAGCTAAAAAACCGGTTGTTGGTGGGACCGTACCCGCTGGTGTTGGAGAGGATGGGACCGATGCTGCCGGGCGCGGAACTCCCCAGACGAGTGGACTTGGGCCAACAACGTCATTACCGAGAGGCCGAACAGGGGCTGTGAAAGTTTCTTCTCCTGGAGAAACTTGGTTCACGACACGGACTGTCGGGAAGGCCCGCCCCGCCCCATAGAATGCCGCACCAATCGCGGCATTGCGGATGATTCTTCCACCCACCATCGCCCCTTCGTGCAGCTCAATGAACGCTTCCTCTCTTTGTCGCAGGTTGGTCGCCGTTGAAAAATGTTCAAGGGCGTCGTTGACCTTGACCTGTGATTGGATGGAATCGTACGCGGCTCCGGCGATCCCAACACTGCCGAGTGCGGCGGCATAGTAGGGGAGGGCGATCGGGAAAAAAACGGCGATGGCGATCCCTCCACCGAGTCCCAAGGCCATCATCCCCAAGTTTACAGGATCGGTAAAAAAGTCGGGAATCTGCTGAATGGCATAGTAACCGGTCAACTCCCTCGCTGTCGCGGCGGTGACCTGCGTCGTTTCATAAAATCCTGGGATCGTCGCGAGAGGGGGTGCAGGGCTCTGATTGGTGGGGGATGATTCGATCTCAATGGCCGTTGGCTCGGACTCCTCCGGCGCACACCAGGCAGGACTTGGCAAACATTGCTGAATCTTTGGGTCCACGATGTCTCTATTATCGGCTACGATTTCAGGAAGTTGCCCCCGTTTTAATGTCGATTTTGGGGCTTGCCAATCGAAGGGGGGTTGGTTAGAACCCCGGGACTATGAAACATCGCAAACTGCCGGGTACCGAATTAAAAATCTCAGAGATCGGTTTTGGCGTCTGGACCGTTGGGACCACCTGGTGGGGGGTGAAGGAAGACAAGGTTGGCGTCTCCCTCCTCCGCGAGGCGTTTGAAAAAGGGATTAATTTTTTCGATACCGCCGATGTTTACGGTCAAGGCAAAGGAGAGACGATCCTTGCCGATGCGCTCGCCGACCATCGCCGCGAAATTATCATCGCGACCAAATTCGGCTACGACATCTACACCAACAAAGAAGAGCGCAAAGGGCATTCAGAGTTGCCGCAATGTTGGGGGAAATCTTTTATCCGCAATTCCTGTGAAGAAAGTCTGAAACGGCTGAAGACGGATTATGTCGATATTTACCAGCTCCACAATCCACGAACGGAAGCGATCCTCTCTGGTGAGGTTTTTGAAACGCTGGATGAGCTCAAGAAGGAAGGGAAGATCCGTTACGGCGGTGTTGCCTTGGGCCCCGATATCGGTTGGCAGACTGAAGGGATTTTGGCCCTGCAAAAAGGGTACAAGGTGATGCAGATCATCTACAGCATTATGGAACAGGAGCCGTCGGCTGGTTTCTTCCCGCTCGCAGAGGCAAACCAGGCAGGGCTGATGGTCCGTGTGCCGCATGCCTCGGGACTCCTCGATGGGAGCTTTGACCCGACGAAGACCTTCGACAAGGGGGATCACCGAAATCATCGCAAGGAACAATGGATGAAGGCTGGACTTGAGGCGGTTGAACAGCTTCAATTTTTAACGAAAGTTGATGGTCGCACGTTGGGTCAGGTGGCGATCCAGTTCTGTCTCTCACAACCGACGATCTTTACCGTGATGCCGAACATCACTAGCTCGAAAAATTTGGCCGAGTTTGTGGCTGCCTCCGAGAAAAAGCCGCTGACCCACGAAGAGCAGAAAACACTTCACACGCTCTGGCAGAAGGAACTTCGGATGAAGCTCTCTCAGCCTCTTTCCGATAGCGTCGTCAAGCCATCGCCTGTATTATAATGTTTGTAAAAAAGTTGAAGTGAAGTGTCTCAGGATCGGCGTTTCGTTTTTAAATCGGTACCCGCGCAAGTTCTGTCGTTTCTTCCAAACATCCAAAATCACCTCAATCACATAATCGATGTGTGACTGGGTGTAGACCCGTCGTGGCATGGCGAGGCGGACCAGTTCCATGGTGGCATTTTTGCCAAACATTACCGAGCCGATCTCGACCCCTCTGAGCCCACCGGTCAGGTAGAGTTCATTGGCGAGCGAGAGCCCCGGGAATTTTTCTGGTGGAATTTTGGGAAGAAACGACTTGGCATCGATATAGATTGCATGCCCTCCCGGTGGCTGAACGATCGGGAC
>JAUSKE010000066.1 GCA_030649435.1 Deltaproteobacteria bacterium | reverse complement strand
AAAATCCGCGAAAAACTCTGCAAGTTCCAGGTCGGGGATGAAATCCGTATCCTCGACACCTACCAGATGATCGCCAAGGACGAGATGCTCTACACCTCGACCGTCAACACAATCAAACAGGAAAAGATTAATCCCGAGTGGGCCCTGGATAAGGCCTTGGTCAAGGCCAATACCGCCTTTATGGACAATGCCTCTGATTTTTTTCAGGAACGGCGGGCCGACGTCCAGCATGTTGGCAACCTGATCCTCAAAAATCTTTTGGGAGGCGAAGAAGAGGAGCATCCCCGTCATTTTAAAAAGAACACTTTGTTGGTGGTGCATGACCTCTCCCCTGCCGACACCGCGCAGATTATCAAAGGAACGGTGGCCGGTTTTGTCACGGAGGTTGGTGGCAAAACCTCACACACCGCCATCTTTGCCAAGGCACTGGAAATCCCTGCCGTCGTCGGGGCTGTCGGTATCACTCAATCGGTTGAAGAGGATGACATCCTGCTGCTTGATGGTACGGAGGGAACGGTCATTATCAACCCCAGCCGCGCCGACAAACTCCATTACCAGGATCTCCGAAAGAAATACGAGCAGATGGACAACCTTCTCTTGAAGGAAGCCCACCTGCCGGCCGTCACCAAAGATGATTTTACCCTTCGCCTTGCTGCCAACATGGAGCTGCCGGAAGAGATCCCCACAATTAAGAAATATGGGGCGGAGGGGATCGGGCTCTACCGGACCGAGGTCCTCTACCTCCGGCAAAAGAGGCTTCCGACAGAGGAGGAACAGTTTCAAAACTACAAAAAAGTTTTGAGACAGATGGCCCCGCACCCGGTAACGATCCGAACCCTCGACATCGGTGGCGACAAAATCCTGGAGGATTCGGAACACTCTGAATATGTCGAAAGCTTGAACCCCGCTCTAGGCTTTCGGGCGATTCGCTTTTGCCTCCGTGAAAAGGGGCTTTTCAAGGCGCAACTGCGAGCGATGCTTCGTGCCTCGCGCTACGGCAAACTCAAGATATTGATCCCGATGATTTCAAACCTGGATGAGATTCGGCAGGTCAAAAAGATCATTACAGACGTAAAGTCCGAGCTTGATGAAAAGAAGATCCCCTATGATCATAACGTTAAATTGGGGGTGATGATTGAGGTCCCCTCTGCCGCCATCATGTCTGATGCGATTGCCGGTGAGGTTGATTTCTTAAGTATCGGCACGAATGACCTGATCCAGTACTCGATCGCCATTGATCGCGTGAATGAGCATGTCGCCTACCTCTACGAGCCGCTCCATCCAGCGATCTTGAGACTGCTCAATCAAATCACGGAGGCTGGTCGGCAAAAAAATATTGAGGTCTCCGTCTGCGGTGAAATGGCCGGCGAACCTCTCTACCTACTCATCCTTCTGGGACTCGGACTGACGGAGCTTTCGATGAACCCGCTCTCAATCCCCCGGGTCAAAAAAATCTTGCGGCAGGTTACTTTCAAACAGGGAGCCGAGCTTGTTGAAAAAGCACTCGCCTGCAAGACCTCATCCGATGTCGAGCATCTCGTGCGTAAAGAGATGTCGAAGATCGCTCTCCCAGAAGACTGACGCCATGACGAGACTGCCCTACTCCCATCTCAACCTGTTAAAACCAACAGAGGCCGAAGCCGCCACCTGTGTAAAGATCGTTCAATCCACCACCGGTCTCGTTGCACGCCACCTGAATAAAAGATTTTCCCTGCCAATCAGTCTCTTCCTGTCACGACGTGGTTTCAAGCCAAACAACATCACCTTTTTCAACATGGGGGTCGGCTTGATCTCCGGACTCTTGGCTGCCTTTGGAACTGACTCTTCCATCCTCTGGGGAGCCTTCTTCTTTCAATTGGCCTCTGTCCTTGATGGTGTCGACGGTGAAGTTGCCAAACTAACCGATCGGGCAACTCAAATGGGGCAATGGCTTGACACGTTAAGCGACAATCTAACCCTCCTTGTTTTTTTAGTCGGACTCACCATCGGCCTTTATCAGACAACCCATGATTTTCTCATTCTTGTCGCCGGTGAGGTTGCCCTCTTTAGCTTCTTTGTTCTCCTTGCGATCATGTTGCTCTT
The DNA here is from genome assembly GCA_030649435.1 of Deltaproteobacteria bacterium. Lineage (GTDB taxonomy): Bacteria > UBA10199 > UBA10199 > JACPAL01 > JACOUP01 > JAUSKE01. The sequence goes on along the minus strand of JAUSKE010000066.1, from coordinate 3,313 downwards.
CCTCAAGAAAAACACCACTTCAGGGAGCTTCGTTACCTATGACCGGGAGTTTGTGGGGAAAATCTCGCAAGAAAAAGGGTTTCTCCCCCGCTTCGTTAAGTACGGTCGTTATTTTCTTAAAAAAGACTCGTTTGCCCTTCTCTTCCTTCTATTGGCCGCCATTGGACAACCCCAGCTGATTATTTATGCCGTCGCCCTTGGAACAACTGTTGGGTGGCTTTTGATGGCCTACTTTAACCTAAAAAAAGGCCTTGCCAAAACTTCCGTACTATCAAAGGTTTGTCTGAGTAGAGATGAGGGAAACTAAACGAACCAAACAGGTTTGCGTTTTTGATTTCGACGGGACTCTGGTCGATTCGATGAGCGGGTTTGCCGATATCGCTGCACAGGTGTTAAGCGAAACGCACCAAATCTTACCGTCAGTTGCCCGTCAAAAATATCTCGAGACCTCCGGCCTCCCCTTTTGCGAACAGATTGAAAATATCTTCCCTGGGGATGCTCGAAATACAGAGGCCGTCCGCCGTTTTGAAGTCGAAAAAAAGAAAAACTACCTTTCCAAAGAGTTCTTTCAGCAGGTTCCAGAAGTTCTTCAATACCTCCGCGAGAAGGGGATCAAGATCGCTATCTCCTCAAACAACTTTCAGGAAGTCATTGAAACCTTTTTGTTGGAAAAAGGACTTTCATTAAGTGATCCCGCCTTTGATCTTGTCCTCGGCTGGCAACCTAACTTCGCCAAGGGGAAGGAACATTTTGAACAGATCCAAAAAACTCTGAAGATCTCCTCCGACGGGATCCTCTTTATCGGTGACTCCTTAAAGGACGCCGAAAAAGCGGCCGGCCATCAGGTCGACTTTATCGGCAAAACCGGCACCTTTTCTAGGGAAGAGTTCCACAAACAGTTTCCCAAAATTTCCGTGATCGACAACCTTCTTCAGCTAAAAGAGATTCTATGAAGGTAGTCATTCTGGCAGCGGGCCAAGGGAGCCGCCTCGGACCGCTCTCCCGGTCACAACCGAAGGCGTTAATCCCCGTTCTGGGCAAACCGCTCATCCATTACATGTTGGACCTCTGTGACAAAGCCAGTATCGAGGAAGTCTTTGTCGTGGGGGGATACGAATTCTTCCGACTTCAAGCATCCCTTGAGACCTGCAAGAAGCAACCCCACCTTCTCCAAAATAGAGATTTCAAAAAAGGAAATCTCTTCAGCCTCGCCACCGCTCTCCCCTCTCTGGATGGGGACTTCCTGATCGCCAATGCCGATCATATCTACCCCGCCTCTCTCTTCAGTTCGTTTCTCAAAAACGTGCAGGGGATCACAGCCGCCTGCGACTTTGACCGTCCCTTAGGGACCGACGACATGAAGATCCGTTGTAACAAGGAAGGAAGACTCATCGCGATCAGCAAGAAGTTGCCAGTTTTTGACGGTGGTTATATCGGCATGACTTATTGTTCAGCCGCAGCTCGAAAAACCTACGAGCGAGCGGTCGAGGCAACCTTCCGTCGCCATGGGGAAAAGGCTGTTGTCGAGGAGGTCTTGGAGACACTGATCCTGTGGGGTGAAAACCCTTCTCTCTTTGATGCCAGCGGGCATGGCTGGTACGAAATTGATACCCCTAGCGAACTTCGGCAGGTTGAAGCAGAACTTTGGGAGAACCCTTCTTCGAAGACTTAAAGATCAACAACAAGAACCAACCGATCACAACGCAGATCCCTGATCGAATCCGACGGATGACCTGAAGCGACACCCCCAATGCGGGATCGAGGCTCAAGAGAGAAAAGGCAAGACCACTCATCCCCTCCAGAATTCCTAAACTTCCCGGGATAAAACTAAAGATAAAATTGACCAGTGGGACCATTGCCGTCACGGCCCAGAGAGCTGAAAAAGGGAGTGAAGCGCCCAGAAAATGAAGGATCCATGCGGTTTCAACAACCATCAGACACCGGGTAGCAAAGTGGCACAAGAAGGCAACGACCAGTCTCAAGCGGTTTGTTTGATAAGCCTGCCGGATCGCTTCGTCCACCACAGCCAGTTCCTCTCTTTTTATGGCCGAGATTTTTTCACCCATCCCAACAAAAGCAACCCCCTTGAGAAGAATAGAGAAAAGGCCGCGTCGTTGGACAAAGACCATCAAGGCCAGAGAAATAAAAAGAAGAAAAAGAGAAGAGGATAACTGTGTAAGAAGGGCCAGAGACAAGAGGTGGGTTCCGATAAAAAAACCAACCCCGACAGTGATAAAGGCCACCACGGCCCAAATGTAAACCGATCGAACGACAACGATCGACCGGGTGAGCCCCTGCCAGGCAACCCTATCCTTCAATAAAAAGCCACGAACTGGATCGCCGGCGGCAAAACCTAAGGGAGTCGTGGCATTCACCGCCTCCCCAATAGTCCTCACTTTGAAAAGATCCTTAAAAGAAGGGCGCGGTTCTCGCGGGTTCAAACAAAGAAACCAGGCAATCGTGAAAAGAAAATAGTTGATCGCTGAAAGTAGGAGGACGGCAAAAAAATTCCATCCAATCTTGTGAATCTGATTCAAGAGATGGACTGGCCCGCTCCTCCAGATAACGAAGGCAAGGAAGCCGATCCCCAGAACCGGTAAACAATAACGAAGAAAACGCCAGCTTTTCATTTTCACTCCCAAGGGTGTCTTTTAAACTACAGACTTGCTAGTAGTCAAGGAACAGGCTAACCTTTTGCACCAATGCCAGCCGGTCGTGCGAACAGTTTTGACAAGGCCAAGGCGGTTTTCCGAATGGCCGGAAGGATCGCTGTCGGCAAACCGATCATCCTCAACCTGAACCTCTACACCACCCGTTTGTGCAACCAGCAATGCCCGATGTGCAACGCCGAATTGGATGTGAACGGTGGCCCCAGCATCACCTTGGATGATTTCAAACTTTACCTGGATCGATTGAAATCGTACGCCATCCCAAGCATCACTTTTTCCGGTGGGGAGCCAACCATCGCCCCGGAGTTACCCGAGATTATCGACTATGCCGCCAAGCGATTTCCCTTCCGGATGGGGATTGTCTCCAATTTTTACGGACGGAATGACCGTTTTCGTCGGAGCATCGACGCCTGTCTGAAGCACAACCTCAATATCGGTTGTTCCTTTGACGGTTTCGGTGAAGTGGCCGACAAACAGCGTGGGGCTCGTAACGTTTCTGAAATTGTTACCGAGAATCTGAAGTGGGTCACCGCACGAAAGAAGGAACTCGGCTCCCGCGCCCCACTGGTGATGAACACCGTCATCAGCGACACCAACCTGCACCAGGTGATGGAGATTATTCAGTTCTCGAAAAAGCTGGGATG
>JAUSKE010000065.1 GCA_030649435.1 Deltaproteobacteria bacterium | reverse complement strand
ACAGACCTCTCCCCGTCCCTCTCCTTAGCTAAGGAGAGGGTGGTCCTGAGTTTGTCGAAGGACCGGGTGAGGTCTGATAAGAAAGGAAAAATTCTATGAAAAAATTGAGTCTTATTATTTTTTTTATTACTATTCCGCTTTTAGCAGAGGCCAAGCTGAATGTCGTCACCACCATTCCGGATCTGGCGGCATTAGCGAAAGAGGTGGGGCAGGATCTAGTGACAGTAGAGAGTCTTGCCCGTGGTGATCAGGACCCGCACTTCTTGGAGCCGAAGCCTTCTTACACGGTCAAGATGAACCGGGCCGATCTCTTGATTGAGGTTGGTTTGCAACTGGAGGTTGGTTGGCTTCCGGTTCTTCTCACGCAGTCACGAAATCCAAAAATTCAACCGGGCAGCACTGGTTATCTGGATGCCTCTCAAGGGATCGCCATTTTGGAAATCCCAACCGGAAAGATTGACCGGTCTCAAGGGGATGTCCATCCGGATGGTAATCCCCATTATTGGCTCAGTCCAAGGAACGGTTTGGTGATTGCCCGAAGGATCGCCCACAAACTCTCCGAGATAGACCCTTCTCATGCCAGCGAGTTCGAGCAGAATTTAAAATCTTTTGAAAATCGACTGATGCCAAAAATTGGTGAGTGGGAAAAAACGGCGTTGGCCTTCAGGGGAAAAAGAGTGGTGACGCAACACAAGAGCTTCACCTATTTCTTTGACTGGCTGGGACTCCAGACCGCCGCTCTGATCGAACCGAAGCCAGGGATCCCACCGTCGCCGGCCTATATTCTTTCGTTGATTGGCCTGATCAGCCGGGAAAAGATCCCTTGCCTGATTACCGAAAACTATTATGACCCGCGCCCCTCCCGCGAGCTTTCGGAAAGAACCGGTGCCAAGGTTTTGATCCTCCCCACTTCCGTCGGTGGTGAGGTGGGGATCGACAGTTATGAAAAACTGTTTGATCACCTTGTTCAAAAATTAAAGGGGGTTTTATGATCACACTTTCTTTTTTATTGCCCGCCTTTTTGGCCTGCTTGGTCTTGACCGGCATCCATACCTATTTGGGGATCCATGTGATCAGCCGTGGCGTCATCTTTGTTGATATTGCCCTGGCGCAGATTGCAGCGCTCGGCATGACAGTCGCCTTTCTGGCCGGTTTTGCCCCGGAGAGCCAGACTGCCTATTTTTTTGGCCTTGGTTTTACCGTGGTCGGTTCCCTCTTCTTCGCCTTCTTTCGTGAAGAGAGGGTTCCGCAGGAGGCGATCATCGGCGTTTCTTTTGCCGTCAGTTCCGCCTTGGCAGTTTTGCTCGCCGACCGGATCCCGCACGGTGCGGAGCATTTAAAGTTCATACTGACCGGCAATATCCTCTGGGTTGGTTGGCCTCAGATTGTGAAGACGGCAATTATCTACGCCCTCTTAGGTTTTTTTCATTATTTCTATCGGCGTTCGTTTCTTTTGGTTTCGACCGATCCAGCCCGGGCCAAGCGCGAGGGGCGCAAGGTCTGGCTTTGGGATCTCCTCTTTTATCTTTCTTTTGGCCTGGTGATTACTAGTTCCGTCCAGATCGGTGGAATCCTGCTAGTTTTTTCTTTTTTGATCGTGCCGGCCCTCTGTAGCATCCTCTTCTGTTCTTCCCTCCGAGGCCGACTATTTTTGGGTTGGGTGATCGGTGCCGTGACAAGCTTGGCAGGTCTTGCCGTTTCCTATCTTGCTGATCTTCCGACTGGGGCAACGATTGTTGCCCTGTTTGGTCTTTCTCTGGTTTTATCGATGATCATTAGACGATTCTGGAGGAGGGAGATCGTTATCGCTGCTTGAACCACTCCACCGTCTTCGCAAGACCGGTGGCAAGAACGGTCGGTGTTCCCTTTTGAAGGACACCCGGTTTGAGACAACTCCGTTTCTGCTCACCCGATTTTCCGGGCCCCCGTTGGGGAGAAACCTTCGCCCCGGTCAGTCGGATTAATTCTTGAGCAATCTGATTGACGGAGGTCTCGATGCCACTGCCGACATTAATAATCCCACGAACCTCCGGTTTCAACGCCTCGAGATTACAGGCGACGACGTCGTCGACAAAAACGTAGTCGCGCGTCTGTTCCCCATCCCCGTTGATGATGGGACTCTCTCCCTTGAGTAATTTATTTGTGAAGATCGCAATGACCCCGGCCTCCCCTAACGCATTCTGTCGCGGCCCGTAGACGTTGGCATACCGGAGGGCGACGAACGACAAGCCATGGGTCCAGTGGTACGATTGCAAATATTTTTCAACGGTCAGTTTGGTGATGCCGTAAGGGCTTCGTGGTTCCATTCGGTGCTTTTCATCGGCCGGGTAATAATCCTGCTCGCCGTAGATTGCCCCGCCGGAGGAGGCGAAGATTACTTTTTTAACCCCGGACCGACGACAACACTCGAGGAGGTTCAAACTCCCGACGATATTGATCGTTGCATCGGTCGCCGGGTCCTCGACCGATTTCCGTACATCGATCTGGGCGGCATGATGGTTCACGAGATCCGGCTTTTCCTTTTTAATGACCTCTGCCAGTTCGTTATCGTTGATCGAAATGGCATAACAACGCACCTTGGCCGGGACATTCTCCCGCCGGCCGCTCTCGAAATTATCGACGATCACCACCTCATGCCCTGCGGCGAGGTAACGATCCACGATCTGCGAACCGATAAATCCGGCACCACCGGTAACGAGGATCTTCAATCAGACTCCTTCTTTTTGACCCACGGGTGATTCACCCACCGGTAGTAGAGGACAAAAAAGGTGACGACGGAAAAAAAGAGGAGGTTTATGATGGAGAAGATTTTAAAAACAAGATCACTCGACACAAATGCCACTGGTTGCATGAGCAGGATGCAGACAAAAACCCCAAGAACCCAAACGAGGCTCAAGTCCTCCGACGACCGCCGTCGGACCATCCGGAGGATGAGGGGGATGTTAAAGAAGGGGAGGGCGACCGACGCCAGAATCCCCAAGTATTGAATGCCGTTATTCACTTTCATTTCTTGAAATCATCGATTAACTGAGTGCCTAAGAAAATACAAGTGTGATGAAAAAACAACTCCTCCTCCTTTTTGTGATTCAATTGATCTGGGCCAGCTCCTACACGGTGATGAAGATCGCCCTTGGTGAGATGCCGTTTGGCCTGATCTTGATCTTGCGTTATGGGATCGCCTCACTCCTCTTTTTAATGGCGGGGCAACTCCGCCTTCGAGAAAATTTTTCCCCGCGCGAGTGGTTCCTGATCCTTTTGGTCGGCGTCATTAATTTTTCGGGCTCTCCCTATTTTCAACTCAGGGCGCTCGAGCTTTGTTCTGCCGTGGATGCCTCGATTCTTGTCGCCTTCGAACCGCTCCTGACCGCGCTGATCGCCCTCATCCTTTTAAAGGAAAGGATCGGTTGGTCAACCACGCTGACCTTTTTTATCGCCACCGTTGGGGTGTTGGTGATGAATGGCAGTTTGGGGGGAGACACTCCCATTGGGACCTTAAGACTCTGGGGGAATCTCTTTTTTATCCTGTCGCTCACCTGTGAGGGGATTTACTCCGCCGCCTCTCGTTCACTCACCGAACGTCATCCCCCACTCCGTCTGATCGCTTGGATGATCACGGCCGGATTCTTGGCGAGCCTTTTGGCCCATGGTTCTCAACTAACGATGCCAAGACTCACTGCGATCGGGACGCACGGTTGGCTGGCGATCGTTTATCTGGCACTCTTTCCTTCGACACTCTGCTATTCGGTTTGGACTTTTTTGCTGAAAAAAATTCCGCTCAATCGTCTCGCCCTCTCGCTCTTTTTACAACCGATCCAGGGGA
>JAUSKE010000047.1 GCA_030649435.1 Deltaproteobacteria bacterium | reverse complement strand
TCTAACTCCTGAAAACTGGATTCGGCGATCTCTTCCGGTGTTCGAAAAGCCTGGGAATAAAGAATGGTAGAAACCCCATCATCAACTCCCAACGCCTTGACGAGGATCTTCTTCGCCCTCTTGGCCATTTCGTCCAACTTGCTATCGCTATAAACATCGATGTTCCAACCGACCAGTTGACCGGCAAGGCGAACGTTCTGCCCCTTCTTACCAATAGCCAGCGCCAGCTGATCATCCGGAACGACAACCTCCATCGAATGATCCTTCTCACGAATAATCACCTTGCTGACTTCGGCGGGAGCAATCGCATTACAAACAAACTTGGCCGGATCGTTATCCCAACAAACGATATCGATCTTTTCCCCACGCAACTCTTGAACAACACTCTGCACGCGGGATCCCTTCATGCCGACACAGGCCCCCACCGGATCAACATCATGATCCTTTGAGGAGACGGCAATTTTACAACGAGCCCCCGGTTCCCGGGCCGCTTTCTTGATTTCAACAATTTTTTCGGAGATTTCAGGAACTTCCATTTCAAAAAGCTTAATCACCAACCCTTGCGCCCTCCGGGACAAAATCAGCTGGGGACCCCTCGAAGAACGGTCGATCGTTAGAAAATAGGCCTGGATCCGGTCGTTCGGTTTAAAAACCTCACTCCTCACCTGCTCCTTCACAGGAACCATTGCCTCCGTTCGTCCAAGGTCGACGATCAAATTCCCTTTTTCAACCCGTCGGACTATGCCAGTAATCAATTCACCAACACGATCTTTGTATTCGTTGTAAACAACATCACGCTCGGCATCACGGACCTTCTGAACGATGACCTGTTTCGCGGTTTGGGCGGCGATCCGTCCCAAAAATTTATTGTCCAGTTTTTCGCCGATGGAATCACCAATCTGCGCCTCCGGATCAAGCTTGTGAGCATCAGACGGGTCCACCTCCGTTAACTCGTTCGTCACTGTCTCAACAACCTTGCGGAACTGGAAAAGCTCGACCTCTCCAATCTCTTCATTAAATTTGGCCTCGATCTCCCGAACCTGGCCATACTTTTTGCGCGCCGCCGTCAGCATCGCTGCCTCGACCGCCTCAATAAGCATCTGTTTGGGAATCCCTCTATCCTTCGAGACCTGCTCCATCACCTTCGTCAAATCCTGAAACATCTTTAGGCCTCCTTAAAATACGTACAAAATAAAAAAGTGGGCAACCTCTGCCCACTTCTGGTTTCCTAACCAAAAATGTGGTCCGACTATAGCTTTTTTAAGGATATTGGCAAGGGCAAAATTCCTACCGCTTACCGGCAATCAGGAGGACCATCTCCCCCTTGGGTGGGGATTGGCGAACTCTTTCGAGGAGCTCCCAAAGAGTCCCTCGCATGAACTCCTCGTAAATCTTGGTCAACTCACGGGCCAACACGGCCGGTCTCTGACCGAAAACCTGGGAGGCTTCCTCCAACGTCTTTAAAATCCGGTGGGGGGACTCGTAAATAACAAGGGTCGCTTCTTCCTCCTTAAAGGACTCCAGAAGATTATGCCTCCGTCCTGATTTGGGGGGCAAGAAACCGATGAACTGAAAACTATCGGTTGGGAGACCGGCAGCCGACAGTGCCGCAATCACCGCCGAAGGTCCCGGGATCGGGACCACCGTCACCCCTTGGGCGATCGCCTCCCTGACCAATGGAAATCCGGGGTCGGAGATGGCTGGTGTCCCTGCATCTGAGACCAGGGCAACGTTTCTCCCCTTGCCGAGTTCCGCGACAATCTGGGGGGTTCGCCTCACCTGATTATGTTCGAAATAACTGACCAGCGGTTTCTTGATTTCAAAATGGTTGAGAAGTTTCAGTGTATGACGGGTATCCTCACAAGCGATGAGGTCGACTTCTTTTAAAATCCGCAAGGCCCGGAGCGTGATATCTTCCAGATTACCGATCGGGGTTGCTACGATATAAAGGATACCCGGCATTATGTTTTGCGCGCGATCGGAAACCGTCGCCCCATGCCAAAGGCCTTGGCCGTTATCTTGATGCCGGGGGCGGCCTGACGCCTCTTGTATTCGTTTCGATCGACACGCCGGAGGAGATCAGCCACCAATTTTTTATCGAAACCAAGCTTCACAATCTCCTCCTCCCCTTTGTGCTCTTCAATGTAATTTTTAAGAATCAGGTCTAACGTTTCGTAGGGGGGCAATGAATCCTGATCTTTCTGGTTCGGTCGGAGCTCCGCCGTCGGCGCCTTGGTAAAGACCCGTTCGGGAATCACAACCCTCTTCTGATTAAAATGTCGGGCCACCGGATACACAACCGTCTTTGGCAAATCTGAAATCACCGCAAGCCCGCCGCTCATGTCGCCATAGAGGGTGCAGTAGCCAACCCCTAATTCCGATTTGTTGCCGGTGGAGAGGACTAGATAACCGTAACGATTGGAGAGCGCCATCAGGATGTTCCCGCGAATTCGTGCCTGGATGTTTTCGAACGTGGCGTCGTCCTGTAGGGGCAACCCTATGTGGTTGCCCTCTTGATTAGGGCGGCCACGCAGGGCCGCCCCTACAACATCCGTATTTAAAATCATTTTATATGATTCGAAAATTTCGGTGATCGGGATCGTCATCGATTCGATCCCCAGGTTCTTCGCCAGTTGACTGGCATCTTCGATACTCTCCCGACTCGTATAGGGAGATGGCATCAAGACACCAACGACATTTTCCGCCCCAAGCGCTTCGACTGCGATTGTTGCCACGAGCGAAGAATCAATCCCGCCAGAGAGCCCCAAGACGACTTTTTTGAAACCACACTTTTTGACATAATCATGGACCCCGACGACCAAGGCTCGGGAGGCGGTGGCAACGTCGTTTGTTTCATCCGGTATCGGTTTTTCTTCCCCCTTTTTCGAAAGATCGTAGAAAAGAAGATCCTCTTCAAACTGTTTTCCAACCGCCACAGCACGACCTTTATCGTCCAACACCAGACTCAAACCATCGAAGACCAGTTCGTCATTCGCCCCGACGAGGTTGACATAGGCGATCGGCACCCCATGCTTGATTGCAATTGCCTGCAACATCTCGTGACGCCTCTTTTCTTTTTCCATCGCGTAGGGAGAAGCCGAGATGTTGATCAGGAGTTCAGCACCCAAAGCCACCTGTTCCTCAATCGGATCGGTTTTATACAACCGTTTCGTCCAAAACAATTTGTCGTTCCAGATATCCTCACAGATCGAGATGCCGATTTTTTTCCCCTTGAAGGTCGTGATCCGGTTTGGAACCCCTGGCTCAAAATAACGCCCTTCTTCAAAAACATCGTAGTTAGGGACAAGCGATTTGTCATAGGTCCCCTGAATTTTTCCGTTGCAGAGGAGAACCGCCCGATTAAAGGCTGGCTTCCCTCCCCCTTTTGTATTTTCCGCCACCGTCCCAACCAAAAGGCCAACGGAGGGAGGGGCCTCTTTGGCAATCTTATCCAGCACCTTGGCAGCCTTCCTTATAAAGGAGGGGATTTCGACCAAATCCCGAGGGGGGTAGCCGCAGAGGGTCAGCTCCGGATAAACGACCAGGTCGGCCCCCAACTTTGCAGCCCGCTCCGCCATCTGAAGGATTTTTTGAGAATTCCCTTCAAAATCAGCAACGGTCGTATTGATTTGAGCCAATGCAATTTTCAATTTTAAACCCCTTGTCGGAACTCTCGGTTATCGGTACAATGGTATCTGTCTTCGTATGAAACTTGTCAAGAAAGCCCCCATAAAACTGTCACTTTTGTCGCTTCTGCTTATTCTATTGGTAACTCCATCCTGCGGTGGCGAAAAGGATTCCTCAACCACTACTACTTCCGTGCCTGCTGCTCCGACCGGTTTGACCGCCTCTGCCTCAACCACAAGTATCGCTCTCTCTTGGACTGCTGTCGATGGTGCTACCTCGTACACCCTCTACTATGGCACAACCACAGGTGTCACTGTCGACAATGGGTCCAGCATCAGTGCACTCACCAGTACCTCCTACCAACATGAGAACCTCACCACAGGCAAAACCTACTATTACATCGTGACTGCCTCGAACGATGCCGGTGAAAGCACCCCTTCCAGTGAACTCTCGATAGCCACCACCCCCAGTGGTGTCTCTACATTCACTGTCTCCCCAGGCAACGCCAAGAATACACTCAGTTGGCCCGCCGTGGATGGCGCTTCTTCTTACACCCTCTACCATAGCACCTCCAGTGGAGTGACCACAGCCAATGGAACAAAGATCGACAATATCGCCATCACTTCTTACTCCCATACCGGACTGACAAACAACACCACTTACTACTACCTCCTCACTGCCAGTGGTTCTGGTGGAAACAGTACCGTCTCCAAAGAGGTCTCGGGAACTCCCAGAAAAGTTCAAAGAATGTTTTTGTATGCGGCTGATCAGACAGCGGCCAAAATCCGCCCTTATGCCATCAACATGGATAGCGGCGCCTTGACCGTAGGGACCGATGTCTCGACCCAAGCAAGCCCTTACAATCTCGGAGTTGACCCGAGCGGAAAATTTCTCTACTCCTCTGCTAGTCCCCTTCGGGTTTACACCATCGACCAGACCACAGGGGCCCCTACGGTGTCAGGATCCGACTCGAACACAATCACTTTTACTAATACGGCTATTCTCCCCAATGGCAGCTTTGCCTACACAAGTAACTCCTCGGTCATGACTCGTTATGCCGTTAACGCAAGCACTGGCACCTTTTCGTCAGCCAGTACCGTTGCCAGTGGTTTTTCTGCTCTCTCAAAAGTTTTGGTCGATTCGACAGGGAGTTACCTCTTTGCTCTGGACACGGCAACTCCCAGTGTTGTTCGACCGTATTCGATCAATACCAGTGGGGGGATCTCCGCGGGGGCCACCATCAACGTTGGGAATTCTTCTGGCGACATGGCTCTTTCTCCCAACGACAGTTTTCTCTATGTCTCCAATGGGAGCAGCAGCAGCATCAGTCAACTCTCCATCAGTAATGGCGTGCTCAGCACGATCGGTAGTGCCGTTGCCACAGGGGGATCTGGGCCCTCTGCCGTTACCGTTGATGGCAGCGGACTCTTTCTCTACGAAATCAGCGCTAATACCCTCTATGTCCACACGATCAACCAGACCACCGGCGCCTTAGGGGCCGCTACTGCTACCGGTGCCGTATCAAAAGCACCTGGAACCGGTTATCTTATCTCTGAACCAACAGGGCGCTTTATCTTTCTCTTGAACAGCACTGGAACGACACTCACCTCTTACAGCATCAACTCAACAACCGGAGTACTCACCGCCATCTCAACCCTCTCAGTCGCTGGTAGCAATACAGGTAATTTGATCCTTGTCAGCATCCCTTGGAGCTAATTTACAATAAATAAATCGGTATGTTAAATATCCCTTGTTGAACTTCTTGATTATCGGTACAATCATGATGTGGAACTTGCCAAGAGAAGGACTTTCCTACCACTCATAGCGATCCTGCTAGCAGTCTTATCCTGTGGGGGTGAAGACAAGACAACAAGCGCCTCTTCCATCCCCTCCG
>JAUSKE010000039.1 GCA_030649435.1 Deltaproteobacteria bacterium | reverse complement strand
TCCAGATTCTTTTTCATATTTTCGGGATAAACGATCAGCCCTTCGATCAGTTTCGTCAGACGGGCCAACATATAATCCACAAGAATAGTCGCATCAGGACCGATGACTCTTTCCACGGAAGAATGACTGATATCCCGCTCATGCCAAAGGGCGACATTTTCCAGCGCGGCGACCGCATAAGAGCGGACAAGACGGGCCAGGCCACAGAGATTTTCGGCACTGATCGGGTTTCTCTTGTGAGGCATCGCCGAGGATCCCTTTTGTCCCTTTTCAAACGATTCTTCCACCTCAAGGACTTCGGTCCTCTGCAGGTGGCGGAGTTCGAGGGCAATTCGTTCAATGGAAGAAGCAATAATGGCAAGTCGCGCAAAAAAAACGGCGTATCGATCCCGCGGGATCACCTGGGTCGCGACCGGTTCCGGAAGAAGTCCCAGTCGGTCACAAACATATTTTTCTACAAATGGATCGCCGTTGGCAAAGGTCCCGACCGCCCCCGAGAGCTTACCGTACGAAATTTCCATCTTGGCCAGTTCGAATCTCTGCAGGTTTCGCTTCATCTCTGCATACCAACTGGCGAGCTTGAGTCCAAAGGTCATCGGTTCGGCATGGATGCCGTGGGTCCGACCGATCATCGGGGTCTGCTTGTAGAGGAGCGCCTTCTTCTCAATCACCTTGAGTAATCCCTTTAGGTCTTGAATCAAGAGGATGGAGGCCTCTTTGAGCTGCCACGAAAAGCAGGTATCCAGAACATCCGACGAGGTAAGCCCTAGATGCAGAAACCGCGCCTCAGGCCCGACATTTTCCGCCACATTCGTCAAGAAGGCGATCACATCATGCTTCACTTTCGCCTCAATCTCATCAATGCGGGAGACGTCGAACTTGGCCTTTTTTCGGATTGTACGAATCGCCTCGGCCGGCACAAGCCCCTTCTTGCAGAGGGCCTCGGCCGCAAGGATTTCGATCTCGAGCCACTTTTTAAACTTGCTCTCCGGCTCCCAAATAGAAGCCATCTCAGGACGACTGTAGCGAGGGATCATGGAGCCCGCTTCAATAATAAAAAAGGGGGTCCGGTGCAAGGGGAAAAAAAGAGGAAAGAGGGTTGTCTATTCCTCTGCCGGCGGAGTCTCCTCAGTGGTTTCAACTTTCACACAACCATGTTGTGATAAAAGCCGCTGAAAGAGGAGGTCTCTCTCTCGCTCCTCCTCGAACTCCATAACGGCCTCTTTACTGAAAAGCTGGGTTTTTCCATCTGGCCAATAAACCTCGATGGCCCCATTTATATTGGCCCAGGGGTCAGAAATGTAACAGCTCCCTTCGTCATCCAAAGCTTGAAGCTGAAAGGAGACCCCCATCACACAAGCGGCTTCTCCGTCGATCCCTTCATTGGATCCAAATCCGGGGACGGCAATTTTAACGGTGATATACCCCCCTTGATCGCTCCTGATTTCAATCGATCCGGATCTACCTTTCTCGTAGCCACCGCTAAACACAACACCATCGCGAACGGGCAAAACTCCCCCTACAAATTGCGAAGTCGGTTTTCCTGCCACAATAATCCCAGAGTTATCGCTGTCTCTCCTCAATACTCCATACCCATCCTCTTCAACGAGCGATCGTGATTCCTCTTCAAATAGGCGTTTAGTCTGAGGGGCGTTGTCTCTTGCTTGCCAAAAATGACCGGCATCTTTTCGAAGAAAATTCAACGCATCTTCCCTGAAAAACCAAACCTTCCAGTCACCCGTCAATCTGCCCCCTTTGTATTGAAGGGTTTGGGTATCCAAGGCTTGAGGCGTTCTGGAATCTTCTTTTTCGTAATACCTTCCTCGCCAGATCGGGACGGGAAATTTTTCGGATGAAGCGAGACGCCCCAGCAACTTGAGCGCTTTTTGGTAGTAGAGGAGTGGTGTGCGTTCCTCCGGTTTCGGTTTTTTAAGACCTGTTGCTTCATAGATTTTGTCTGCGGTCGCACCCCCTTGTGCAATCTCTGAAAGAGCGATATCCATTCCGGTCATGCCGCACTTGACTCTGATCGGCTCACCGTCTGACGATTCACTTTGGAGCGTCTGGGTTAGTTGATGCTCTTTACGGCGATTTTGTTCCTCGACGGCGTCGACATATTCCCTGATCCCCGCCAGTTGTTCTTCGTCTATCTCTCCCTCTCCCTCACGGCTCACCGGAAGCCAGGGGGCCAGTTGAGCCTGCATGGAGGGGGGAAGGATCAAAGCTGTCTTTTCCTCTGTTTCTCCCCAACCACCGAGCCATTCAATCTTGAGGGATTTCATCAAATGCTCCAGATTATCTCTTTCCGGATGGGGGATACGGAGAAGAATCTCCCGGTAGGCTGTCTGATTTTCCACAAAAATGGGGGCCAAGAGGAGGGCCTGATACGAGATATTCTGGACTTCTGCCAAAATTTGCGCCGCACGATTGTGAGAGGGATCTTGCGGATCGGTCATCAGCGACTGCCATAATCGATTGGCGATGGAAAGTGCCAGCTCCTCATCTCTTTCTGTTTCCGAACTATTCGCAGTCAGCAATCGGTTTAAGAATCGCCCCACCAGTTGAGGGTGCGAAGTCCGGCACCATTGTTTCAAGGAGGCCAGCTCTTCACCCGGATTGGAGAGGGCAAAAAGCCAGGCATGGCGGTCTTCGTAGGCCACTTGATCCAACATTCCCGTTGAGGCCAGGGCCAATTCTTCCGGCCTGATCGGTAACTGATCGCTCGAGGCGAATTCCTCTGAGGCTATTTCTTGACTCCCATCAGTAAGTGAAACCCGGGTAGTATCCTCAAACAGATAGTAATGAAGAGAGGAGGCACCCTCCCACGTTATTTCATCCAGACTCCCCAAAGGGCTAAAATGAACGGAGGCTTCCGACGAATTTTCAAACCGGAAGACAACGCGATCCTGCCTGATAGAAAAAGAGAGCGGTTCTTCTCCAAAAAGGAGGGCAAACCGATCGATCAGGTTGAACTTCAACCCGACAAGGGTAGTGCCCGATACTTGGGGGGTAGCTCGCAAGGTGGCATATTCGAAGAGATCTATCTGGCCATCTCCATTCCCGTAGGTGGAGTCGAACGCAACCAGTTCGTTGGCATCATCCTGAATTTGAGGAAGTGGATTCTCTTCCAGAAAGTCACTGATGGAAACGGCAAACGCCTCTTTTGTAATCGTTGAAACCATAGGCCAATTTTCTTTCCTTGCTTGTCGGTCCCCTGTTAAAAAAGTTGCTCATTAAAAATAAAGCAACTCTTCGTAAGGACTGGCGAAAACTCCTCGCACAAGGGGGTTTATTTATGGCTGGTAATGGAGCTTCGCCCGTTTCCGCATCGCGCCCGCCTTATATCGTCATTGAGGCGGACGCTGCCGATCATCTGGAGGACACGCTAGATGGATCCGATATCCCGATCTGTGAGGCGATCGAAGGGGACAATTACAAACTTGAGGGAAGGACAACGCGAACCTTCTGGGATAGCCCCAAGGCCCCGGAATACGAGTGGGAGATTTGGCCCGACGATCGGAACATCACCCTCACCGAACTCAGGAGGTCTTTTCTCGCCACTTACCGAACTCCTCAATCTCAAGCAGTGGCGGATCGGGTCTTCGGGCAACTCAAAAGCGAATTGGGTGACACCATTGGCAAAAATGAAATCGACCGTTTTCAACAGATCCTAACCGATCAGGCGGTTCACCTCGATGCCGGTGGCATCATCATCAACAACAATATCGACAGTGGCGGTAACCTAGCCATTAAACTAAAAAAGCCAGGGCTTACCCGAGAGTCGATCCGGGCCAGGGTCCTCCCCTACGATACCTACAAAACGATGCCCGACCTGGAATTGACCTTTGAGGTCCCGGTCCCCGGTGAACCCAACGCCTATTACGAATTCACCATCACACGACCGGATGGGGTTGCCGGCAAAGTGGTCGGGATGTTTCCTGCCGTCACCAAACTTGTTTTCCCACAGAACGGGGGGAATGTCGTTGCCCATTGGGATATGGTCTCCCATCCCGAGGCCCAAAGACTGATCGATCAATTTAAGCCCGATCTTGCCCGGGCAATGAGTCGGGCAGGGATTACAACTAATCTCGATGAGTATGCTGATACCTTTAAAAAAGAGTTAACAAGCGTCCGGAATGTCTTTGGGAGCGTCAGTTACGACCCACAAACCGGGATTTTTATCTACCAGCAGAGCGCACAGGTCTCCTGGAAGCCCCCTTCCGATTCCTTTATTATCCGTCCCCTATTGCAGGTGGCGCTCCATTATGCGGGAGACCCGAGGGCCGAGGCCAAGGCCAAGATCCCCTGCTGGATGAGTGAAGATGATGGGCCGATGGAGAAGGATTTCTTCTATGCCCCGGCCTTTAAGTAGTCTAAAAACCCCGCAACCTGTTCATCAGAGCGCCGATGATACTGAAGATACTGAAGAATAAAGGAGGTTATTATGGGTGGACCCACAGAAGTAAAATTTGTCCCTGTCATCGCGGGTGGTAGCACGACCCAAGGGGGAGGGGCCTTTATCGCAGGGGCCGGCGTTTCATTCAATCGCCCCATAGGGGATAATTTTCAACCCTTTCTCCATATCGTCCCTCAATACAACTTTGTTCTGAGCGGAGGGCAAGAAACCCGGCGTGCGGGTTGTGCCGTCAGTGCCGGCGGTTTTGTAACTAGCTTTCTTCATCTTGAGGCGGGAGCGATTCCCCAGTACAATTTCAGTAACGAAAAATTCGATCTTGGGGCGCGTGCCTCTTCAACAGCCCTACTGCCAATACAAGGAACATTTGGATTAGGGTTCTTTGCACAGATGCCCGACGTGACACGAGGGGACTTTCAAACGATCCTTGGGCTCCAATTGACAGGCCTTCTCTAATCAACGGGCCAGAAGCGATCGAGAAACGCCTTCTTTTTCTCTTCGAACAGCTCCCCGGCGGTGTGGCTCAACTTCCGAATCTGGAATGAAATAGCGACCGCTAGCTGAGTGGCCGGTTTCCAGCTCCCGTCTTCCCTCTCAATCCGGTCATCGTCCTTATCGTGAAGCGTCCCCCAGCCAAAAAGGTTAACAGCGACAATTTCTTGGCAAACATCTCCCCTCTTCCCTTCCCACTGGCGACAATGCGCCACTGAATCTTGCCCGAGATGAAGGGCCGCCGCCAACCGGAGTTCTCTTAATGCCCTAAGAGGCCCCAGGCCTGAGGCAAGTCCATTCCAATACTCCTCACGAACATACCTCAAGAAGTTTTTGTAATGAACGACCCCCGAGGCCAAAGCCTGGGTATCCCCTTTTTTCGCTTTTTCAAAATCGGCAAGGGCCAGACGGATCTCTTGAGCCATCTGGTTGTAATCCTTCATCAGGATTTCAAGAACCTCCTTGTTGGCATACTGGTTGGAATCCTTGTTGGGAAAGACAATATCGCTCTCCTGCGCATAACGAAGAACAGATCTTAAGTCTATAATGCCCTGAACCACTTCGGGGAGGTGATTTGCTAGAAGGGCTTCTTTCATCTTTGTT
>JAUSKE010000021.1 GCA_030649435.1 Deltaproteobacteria bacterium | reverse complement strand
TTGGACCACCCAACACCACCCCAGCCAACAAGAGATCATGACTCTGGTTCGTGGTGAGTTGGGCAAAATTCCAGGGATTCATCGGGCGATCGTCCAGGATCTCTCCCTCTCCGGGTTTACCTCCCAGCGGGGCTTTCCGGTTGAATTCACCGTCCGCGGCCCGGATTGGAACAAGCTCATTCAATTCAGCGAGCAGATGAGGAACCAGATGCAAGCGAGCGGCCTCATGATGGATATTGACACCAATTACCTCGAGGGGACGAAAGAGATTCGTGTCGTCCCGAACCGGGAGAAGGCGGCAGCACGGGGGGTAAATATTTCCCTCATCGGCGATACGATCAACGCGATGATCGGTGGCGTCCGGGTCGGCAAGTACACACGTGACGGCAAACGGTATGACATCCGCCTCAAGCTTGTGGATAACGACCGAAATAAAGAGGGGGATATTAACAAGATCTGGGTCCGGAACAACCATGGGGAGATTGTCCCGCTTTCTCAAGTGGTCGATATCGTCCAGGAGCCATCGCTCCTCTCTATCTCACGCCGTAATCGCGAAAGAGCAATCAGTATTTATGCCAATGTCGCCCAGGGAAAATCGCAAGGAGAGGCCTTGACGGCGGTCAACACGATCGCAAAGACAACGCTGCCGGAAGGGTACCGCCTCGTCCTCGCCGGAAGCGCCCAAACTTTTAAGGAGTCATTCCAGAGCCTGATCATCGCGCTCGTCTTGGGAATCTTTGTCGCCTACATGGTCTTAGGCTCACAGTTCAATAGTTTTATCCACCCGATGACGATCCTGCTCGCCCTGCCATTCAGCGTGACCGGCGCCTTCATCGCCCTGATCCTCGGCCGACAATCACTGAACATCTACAGCATGATCGGCATCATCCTCCTAATGGGGATTGTGAAAAAGAATTCAATCCTCCTTGTGGATTTTACGAACGAACGACGAAAGAAGGGGTTGAATCTGGCGGAGGCGCTGCTCGAAGCCTGCCCGATCCGGCTCCGGCCGATTCTCATGACCTCCTTCGCCACCATCGCCGGTGCGATACCGGCCGCCCTGGGCTTTGGCCCTGGAGCCGAGACCCGCATCCCGATGGCGCTCGTCGTGATCGGTGGCGTCTTCGTTTCGACCTTCCTCACCCTGCTCGTTGTTCCGTGCGCCTACAGCCTGATGGCACGGTTTGAGAGTCACAAACATGACACCAACTTGAAGGAGGCGTTGAAAGAGTTGGGGGAGACGAAAGAGGTTACGACTTAACAATCTTCTTCAAAGCAGAAAATGGTGACGGCCTCTGCTTGGGCAGGCAGGAACAGGTCGACTGATTCAAGTTCTGCCCGCACTGGGGGCAAAGTCCTTTACAATCCTCCTTACAGAGGTACTGAATCGGTGTTTCCAGAAGAATCTGTTCATGAACAATCGACGAAAGGTCGATCTCTTCATTACGGTAAAAACTGAAATTCAAATCATCCTGGTCCAACTCTGACTCTTCCTCTTCCGAAGAAAACTCCGGTTCCTGGTATGGCGCGAGGTTGATATTGAGGGGGATTGAAATCTGCCAGTGAAATGGTTCGACACAACGATGACAAACCGGGTCGGACTCGATATCGATCTGACCGGTGAGGTTGACGTTCTCGAAGGTTTTATCCATGTGGGCCTTGAAGGAGACGCCAGGCGAAACCTCCTCCGCAAAGTCGAGTCCTTCTTCAGGAATATCGAAAATCATGATCTTCATCCGGTCGTACTTAGTACCACCTGGTCTTGACTTCAAGTGAAAAAACACCTAGACGTCGAGCCATGTTTCGAACCTTGCTCAAATCCAAAATCCACCGGGCCCGTGTCACCCAGGCGGATCTTCACTATGAGGGGAGCATCACTCTGGACCAAAATTTGATGAAGGCCGCCGCGCTTCACGAGCATGAGTTCGTTCATATCTGGGACATCACAAACGGCAATCGCTTTGAAACTTACGTTATTCCTGGGACTAAAGGTTCTGGTACTGTTCAGATCAACGGGGCAGCGGCCCACTTGGTCAAAAAAAATGACCTCGTGATTATTGCCAGTTTTGTGAGTGTGGACGAAAAGAAATTAAAAAAACACCAGCCGAAGATTGTCTTTGTAAATCACCAAAATAAGATTGTGAAAGAGACTCGGAAGAGCGGCCAGAAGCTCTAATCTGATTGCCCACCACCAACTTCTGTCGGTGTTGGCGGGATCACACGAGGGCATCCGTTGTCTTTCGCATCCCCCGCCTGCATCGGGCACTTGTCTTCAGAATCGGGGATCCCATCCCCATCGGTATCTCTCGGGGTTTCTATCGGGCCAGATGACGGTTTTGGATGCCACTGAACCTGGGTGTAAACGCAATAACCCAGAACACCGGCATTGAGAATATTATCGGCCACTTCGCCGCCGGTTCCAAACTCAACACCGGCAATCCCCTTCACAAACACCTTCTCAGCTCCAAAGACACCGGAGAGGATTGGGATGATCAAAGCCTTCCCTTTAAGAGAATCATCGCGCGAGGCCCGTACTATCGAGACTGCGGCACAACCAAGATTGGCAAGTCCAAGACCCCAATCGAAAATGGTCCAGCCTTTCCAGCGGGTATCAGGAGGGGAAAGGTCGAGCTGGAGAGGTTGGGTACCGCTCCTAGAGGGCCCTCCGACAGGGTCCGCAGCGACAGCAAGAAGGAGTGGCGCGGGGCAAGCGATCCTTTTTCCAGAGTCATCGACACAAAGTCCCATAATGCCTCACTCATCGGCATCCTCCCCCAAAAAGTTGCTGATTTTGTAGGATTGGTGTAAGGTTACGGGATGGACTGGAAATCGTACCTTTTTTTCGTTTTTCCCAGTATTTTGGTTATCTTAAACCCGATCGGGGCCGCTTCTATATTTGCCTCGCTCAGTTTCGGGAGGCCAACGGTCGAGCGTCGTCGTCTGGCCCTCAAGGCTTGCCGGATTGCCTTCGGCGTCCTCCTCTTCTTTTTCTTCTTGGGTCATATTCTCTTTGAAATCTTCGGGATCACCATCGGTGCCTTCCGGATCGCCGGCGGTTTTCTCCTCTTTGGGGTCGCCTGGCAGATGTTGCAATCGTACCAGGTCCGGATGAAGGGGACCGAAGAAGAGTTCGAAGAAGGGGCCCAAAAAGAAGATATCGCCGTGGTGCCACTCGCCATTCCAGTCCTCTCTGGTCCCGGGGCGATCACCACAATTATGGTCCTCTCCGGCGGGACCAAACATTGGTGGCAGACACTGATCCTCATCGCCTGCATGGCGATTGCCTTTATCATCACCTATTTTGTCCTGATCCATGCGGTCCGGCTCTTGGGGATTCTCAAAATCACCGGGCTCCGCGTCGTCAGCCGGATCATGGGGCTCATCCTCGCCGTGGTCGCCATCCAGTTCGTGATCGACGGGATCAAAAATATCCTGCCGGAAATGGCGAGACTCATTCCCTAATTATACTTGCCATCCCCTAGAGGTTAAGTTACTTCAATCCCCATACAAAGGAGGCACTTATGAAGAAACTTCTTTCAGGTCTCATCCTTACCCTCTCTGTTATCGGCCTTGTTTCCAACGGTTACACCGCCTCTGATAAAGAGGTTGATCAAGAACTAATTTACCAGACTAGCCGACTCGATGCCTTGAGCGCCGGCCGTTACGATGGCAAGGTGACCCTTCGTGAAGTCAAGAAGCATGGCAACTTTGGGCTTGGCGCCTTTGACAAACTGGATGGGGAGATGATCCTCCTCGATGGGACCTTCTACCAGATCAAAGGGGATGGGAGCATCATCGTCTCGAGCGAATCGGCAAAAACCCCCTTTGCCACCGTCACCTTTTTTGAGGCGGATAAAAAAGCCTCGACCGATCAAGGTTTTAACTTTCAACAACTGAACGCCTTTTTGGATAGCCTCCTCCTTAATAAGCAGGCCTTTTACGCTATCAAGATCGATGGGACCTTCAAGTCGGTCAAGACCCGAAGCATCCCGGCACAAAAAAAGCCGTATCGTCCTTTGGCCGACGTGGGCCAAGACCAGAAGATTTTTGACCTCCGTGACGTCAAGGGGACCCTTGTCGGCTTTTGGGCCCCTGAATCAGCCTCCGGTGTCAACTTTCCTGGGTATCACTTTCACTTTATCACCGAAGACAAGAAGAGCGGCGGGCATGTCCTTGAACTCCAGAGTTCGAGTATCAGTGTCACCCTTGACGAAACAATGCAGAACAACCTGACTCAACCCAAGGGTGGTTCACCCAAGGGTCACTAATCTCCTTAATATGGCCAAGATCTACTACGACAAAGACGCTGACCCCTCCCTCTTAAAAGGGAAAAAGATCGTCATCTTCGGGTACGGTTCTCAGGGACATGCCCACGCCCTCAATTTAAAAGAGAGCGGTTATGACGTCACGGTCTGTCTCCGGTCTGGGAGCAAAAGCCTTAAACGGGCTGAGGTGGCTGGACTCAAGACAACAACAGATGCCGATGAAATTTCTAAAAAGGCAGATGTCGCGATGATCGTCATCCCGGACGAAGATCAAAAGAAACTCTGGGATAATCACTTGGAGAAAAATCTTAAAAAAGGTTCGGCGCTCTTTTTTGCCCATGGATTTAACGTCCACTTCAAACGGGTCGTCCCCCGTGCTGACCTTGATTGCATCCTGATCGCCCCGAAAGGACCGGGTCACCTTGTTCGTTCCCAGTTTAAAGATGGCCAAGGGGTCCCCTGCCTGATTGCGGTCGGTCAGAATGCCAGCGGCAAGGCGAAGGAGATCGGCCTCGCCTACGCCAAGGGGATTGGTGGTGGGCGCGGCGGCGTCTTGGAAACAACCTTTAAGGAAGAAACAGAGACCGATCTCTTTGGCGAACAGGCCGTTTTGTGCGGCGGGACATCGAGCCTCATTCAGGCCGGCTTTGAAACCTTGGTTAAGGCCGGCTACCAACCAGAGATCGCTTACTTCGAGTGTCTCCATGAACTAAAACTAATTGTCGATCTCCTTTATAATGGCGGTTTCTCGAATATGCGCTATTCGATCTCCAACACTGCCGAGTACGGCGACTACAGCCGCGGCGCTCGAATCATCAATGCCGCTACAAAAAAAGAGATGGAAAATATTTTGAAAGAAATTCAAAATGGTTCCTTCGCCAAGGAATATATCGATGAGTGCGAAAAGGGAAATCCAACGATGCGACGGCACCGCGAACAGACCCCCAAGTCATTGATTGAGAGGGTTGGTGAACAACTCCGTAACATGATGCCCTGGCTCCAGGGCTCCGTTCAAAAAAAGGAACAGCAATAAAGATAATGTCAGAAGGATTCCGTTTCCGTTTTGCCCCATCGCCCACTGGCAACCTCCATATTGGAGGGGCCCGCACCGCCCTCTTTAACTGGCTCTTCGCCCGAAAAACAAAGGGGACCATGATCCTCCGGATCGAAGATACCGATCGCGAACGATCGACCCAGGAGTATATCCACTCGATCCTCGAGGGACTGGAATGGTTGGGCTTGGATTGGGACGAAGGCCCCTATTACCAGATGGAACGGATCGAGACTTACAAAGAACATATCGAAAAACTCCTGAAACAGGGACGTACCTACCGTTGTTACTGCACCACCGAGATTCTGGAGCAAAAAAGAAAACTGCTCTTGGCCAAAGGGGAAAAACCAAAATATGACCGGCAGTGCCGATCGGTTGATCAAAATCTGGATAAACCGTACTGCATCCGTTTTCTGGCCGAAAGCTCAGGGCAAACGGTCGTTAACGACCTGATCAAGGGGAGCGTCACTTTTAACAACGAAGAGATGGATGATCTCGTCATCCAGCGAACCGATGGGACCCCGACTTACAATCTTTGTGTTGTCGTCGATGATGTGGCGATGAAAATTTCTCACGTCATTCGCGGCGACGATCACTTAAACAACAGTCCACGACAGATTCAGCTCTATTCCGTCTTCGGTTACCCGATTCCAGCTTTCGCCCATCTGCCGATGATCCTCGGGGCCGACAAGGCCCGTCTCTCTAAACGGCACGGGGCGACATCCGTTCTGGAATACCGTGAACAGGGGTATCTGCCAGAGGCACTGATCAATTTTCTTGTCCGTCTCGGTTGGTCTCATGGGGATGATGAGATCTTTTCTCGCGAAGAGCTGGTTCAAAAATTTTCGATCGAGGCGGTCGGCAAGTCGGGCGGCATTTTTAATCCGGAAAAACTCCTTTGGGTCAACAGCCATTACATCAAGGAAAAAACAAATGCGGAACTACTCACCCTCGCCCGCCCCTTTTTAGATAAGGCCGGTTTTATTGTTAAGGATGCTGAAGCTGCTGGTGCCGCCTTGGGAAGTTGCAAAGAAAAAGCAAAGCTTTTGACCGAGCTGGTTCAGGGGACCGGTTTTTACTTTAAAGAGGAAATTGTCATCGACCCACAGGCGCGGGCCAAATTTCTTGCACCGAACCAGATCGAACTATTGAAAAAACTCCATGAGAAACTGGGCGCCGTTGAAAATTTTACCGAAGAGAGGCTGAAACAGGCCTTCGAAGAAACACTCGGTGAAACCGGAAAAAAGATGGGGGACTTGGCCCAACCGATGCGTGTCGCCCTGACTGGTGGTACCATCAGCCCCGGCATCTTTGAGGTGATGGCCCTCCTCGGTAAAGTTCGAACGCTCACCCGACTGGATAGAGCGCTTGTTCCATGATTTTTCGTGCCGTCAAAACGGGACTCCTTTTGCTTCTCCTCACTTCAACTGTTGCTATCGCCAACGAATCTCGGGTGAATCACCCACCTGAAGAAAAATATGTCGCCCGTTCCGAAAAGGCCTCTCACTGGTTTTTCGAAGAGATGCCACGCCATCTGGGGCACGACTTAAAAGAAACTTTCATCAGCCCTGTAATTCTCGTCTGGTTGTCGGGAGGGGCGATCACCAGTATCGCTTCCCCTCAAGATGATTCGTGGCAGCAATCGTTAGGGCCCCGCCACGACCCGCTCGGTGAAACAACCGGTTTCTTCAACCAGGTGGGGCAGGTTTATACCTTGGGGGGGCTCGCCCTCGCGACTTATGCCACCGGTCGTCTCTTTCATGAAGATAAATTGGCTCTCTTGGGGGAAGTTTTGATTGAATCGCTCCTCTTGACCGAAGTCATGACACTCACGTTAAAATACACGACACAACGAGAACGCCCCGATGGTTCTGACAGTGCTTCCTTTCCCTCCGGCCACGCCGCCGGAAGCTTTGCCATGGCCACCGGTATCACTGAAATTTATGGCCCCTGGGCCGGAATCCCCGCCTATGCCGTTGCCTCCCTCGTTGCCCTATCCCGGCTGGACGACAATAAACATTTTGCTTCAGACGTTCTTTTTGGAGCAACGATTGGCACCGCCTTCGCTATGGGGACTGGCAGGTTTCACAAAAAGGAAAAACCACAATTTTTCATCACCCCTCAACCGGTTGCCGGAGGCTGGGGGATCGCCGTCAGTCGATTCTTTTACTAAGGAGAATATAAATATAAACTCCTTAGTACTGTCAGGCCTTATGAATAGAAATTAATGAACTGACTGGTAAAATGATACAAGCCAAACAGATTTTCGAAGAAGCCCCTCGCAAATTAGTGCACCTCTCCGGGCTACTCCTGCTTCCGTTCCTTTTTCGTTTTTCTCTTTTTGTGGTTTGGGGGCTTGCTGCCGCTTCTGTTTTTTATCTGATTGTGGAACTTTTACGAATCAGGAGGAAAGAGATCCGGTTCGTTTCCCAATGGGTGCACGCCTGCAAACGGGCCTCCGAAATGAAAACGATCAGCTGGGCCGCCCCACTGCTTGCCGTTGGCATCATGCTCTCCATCTCGTTCTTTATTTATCCGGCGACCGCCTGTGGGTTAATCCATGCCTGTCTTGCTGACACCGCCGCCGCCCTAGTCGGCAGACGGTGGGGGGAAACTAAAATTTTCTACTCGTCGCACAAAAGCTACCTTGGCTCAGCCGCCTATTTTACGACGGCGCTCCTAGCGACGCTCTTTTACGTTCCTTTCTGGATTGCCCTGCCACTTGCGGTGATTGGGATGGTGCTGGAGTCATTCCCCATCCGTGATTGGGATAATTTTTTGATCCCGTTGGGCGTTTCGTTCAGCGCCTCGCTACTTTTATGGCCTTAACAAGAGCTTCTCCAACCTCGTCCGTTGTTGCCTTGCCCCCAAGGTCGGGCGTCCTGAACTTTTTCTGGGTGAGCACTTTTTCCACCGCCCGTCGCACCTGACCGGCCGCTTTTTTCTCTCCCAAATAATCAAGCATCATTGCAGCAGAAAGGATGATCGCCACCGGGTTCGCCTTTTTTTTACCAGCGATGTCCGGGGCACTCCCGTGAACCGCCTCGAAGAGCGCGCCGGATTCTCCTATATTCCCCCCCGGAACAAGCCCGAGCCCGCCGATAAGACCGGCCGCGAGATCAGAAATAATATCCCCATAAAGATTTTCGAGGAGAAGGATATCAAACCGTGACGCATTGAGGACGAGTTGCATGCAGGCGTTATCGACGATCAATTCTTCATAATGGACCTTGGGATACTTCTTCGCCACCTGCCGGGCGCAATCCAAAAAAAGTCCATCCGAGAGTTTCATGATGTTTGCTTTGTGGATTGCTGTCACCT
>JAUSKE010000017.1 GCA_030649435.1 Deltaproteobacteria bacterium | reverse complement strand
CGGTGAGGCACTTTTTCCGAAGATTGCGTTTCCGGCCACAAAGATTTCTGCGCCAGCACGCGAAACAGACCGGATGTTTTCGGGATTGATCCCCCCATCGACCTCGATCAGGCAGGAGAGTTTGCGATCATTCAACATTTTGCGCAGTTCGGTGATTTTTCGGACCCCCGAGGCGATAAACTTCTGCCCGCCGAATCCGGGGTTCACTGTCATCACGAGGATGTAGTCGATTTCGTCTAAAACCGATTCAATGACCGAAAGAGGCGTTGCCGGGTTTAAGGCAACACCGGCTTTGGGTGAAGCACCCTGTTTGCCTGATTTTTTGATCAGTTGGATCGTCCGGTGCAGGTGCGGCAAGGTCTCAGCATGGACTGAAATCATCGAGGCCCCCGCCTCCACAAATTCTTCGATGTAACGGTCCGGGTCGGAGATCATCAGGTGGCAATCCAGAGGGAGAGGGGTGCAGGCACGAACCGCTTTCACAATCATCGGCCCAATGGTAATATTTGGGACGAAGTGGCCGTCCATAACATCGACATGGATGATGTCGGCCCCCGCCTCGGTGATCGCCTCGACCTCTTTGCCGAGCTTTGAAAAATCCGCGGATAAAATAGAAGGAGCTATTTTTTTCATAATTTAACCGAGTTTTGCTCCAATGGCGATCGGGTGACCTTTTAAAAACTCCGCCACCGGTAACCTCTTGCCCCCTTCGAGCTGAACCTCGTAGAGCTGCAACATCCCCTGCCCGCAGGCAACATCGAGCCCGGCAGGGGTGATGGCTATTACCGAACCGGGGGCCGATTTCTTTTTCAAATCAAACGCGCCGGCATTCTGGATTTTAAGCCTCTTTTTGTCAAGGAAAGTGTACGCCCCAGGCCACGGCGTCGTCCCCCGGATCAGGTTCGCCAAGGACTTGGCGGAATGGGACCAATCGATCTGGCCATCCTCTTTTTTAAGCGATGGGGCCCAGGTGGTCTCTTTTTCGTCTTGCGGCTCCGGAACCACTTCTCCTTTTTGAAGAGCCACCAATGTCTCGATCAACAGTTCGCTTCCAATGTTAGCGAGCCGTTTGGAGAGGATCGGAACAGTGTCTTCCTGTTGTATCGGGACCCTGCGTTGCAACAGGACTGGACCGGCATCCAGTTTTTCTGTCATCCGAACCGTTGTCACCCCTGTTTCAGATTCATCATGGATCAGTGCCCATTGCACAGGAGCCGCCCCACGATACTTTGGCAACAGTGAAAAGTGGAGGTTCAAACACCCTTGTGGCGGCAGCTCCAGAAAGGTTTTTGGCAGGATCTTCCCATAGGCAACAACGATCATCAGGTCGGGAGAGAGCCCTTTCAGTTTTTTGAATAACGGTTCATCCAACTTTTCCGGCTGAAAGAGAGGGATCTTCCTCTGTTTGGCAAGAAGGGCGACCGGAGGGGATGTCTCCTTTTGCCCGCGACCGGCAGGACGGTCCGGTTGGCTCAAAACGGCAACGACCTCAATCCCAAAGGGTGCTCCACCCGAGGGTGTTCCACCCGAGCTTGAATGAACAAGCGCCTCGAGGCTTGGCAGGGCGATTTCCGGTGAACCGGCAAAGAGGATTTTCATCCAATATAGGCCCGTCGTGATGAATGAGGAGGAGTTTCTTCCTCGAAAAATTCATTCTTTTCGAGTTTCTTTTTATAAAGATCCCGCTTGAGTCGGGAGATATGATCAACCAAAAGGATCCCATCCAGGTGATCGATCTCATGTTGGAACGCGACCGCCAAAAGTTCCTCCGCCAGGATCTGGATCTCTTTCCCTTCTCGGCTAAGCGCTTTCACGATGATCTTTGCCGATCTCTCGACAGGAACGATGAGGCTCGGGAGCGAAAGGCACCCTTCTTCCCAAATAATTTTTCCTTCACGATGGATGATCTCTGGATTGATGATTGCCTTCGGGTCCGGTCTTCTCTCTTCTCCCTCTAGTTGGCCGACATCCACAACGAGGATCCGTTGTGAAATCCCAACTTGTGGTGCCGCCAGACCAACCCCCGGGGCGTCATACATCGTCTCGAGCATATCGTCGAGCAGACGGCCTGTTTCACGATCAATCTTTGACACAGGTAGAGACTTTTTCTTGAGGACTGGATCTGGGTATTTGACAATTTTGAGGATCGACATAGGGTTACAAAAGATTCAACGGATCGATATCCATAATCATTCTCACCGAGGATGCTAAGCCAGGCCCCGCTTGAGCGTCAAGGAGTTCTTTCAGAACTGTCCTCGCCTCGTGAACCTCCGCCACCTTTATAAGGAGGTGCCACCGGTAGCGACGGCGGAGTTTTTCAAGCGGACAAGGGGCGGGGCCGAGTAACCGATTTTCCCCCAGAATTTTACACCCTTTTAAAAAGGTGCCCCCCCCTTCCGCGGCCGCCTTGACCTTCTCCCGATCGAGGCCATTCCACTCGAGGCGGATCAGGTGGGAGTACGGAGGGTAGAAGAGTTCTTTTCGTTCCTTCAGTTCGGTCTCATAAAAATCCAAAATGTTGTGGGTCTGTAGGGTTTGAAAACAGGGGTGGTCCGGATGGTAGGTCTGGATCAAGACACGGCCCGGAAGATTGCCACGACCGGCCCGTCCTGCCACTTGCAAAAGGAGGTGAAATGTTTTTTCCGAGGCCCTAAAATCCGGAAAATTCAAGAGGGCGTCGGCGTTCAAAACACCGACTAATGTGATCTTTGGGTAATCATGCCCCTTGGCGATCATTTGCGTCCCGATCAAGATATCAATCTCATGCCGTTCCAGTTTGCCCAAGATTTCGGCCCAATCCCCTTTTCGCGTCATCGTGTCCCGATCAAGACGGGCGAGGCGCGCCTTGGGGAAAAGTTCGCGTATCTCCTCTTCGACCCGTTCCGTCCCAAACCCCAGTTCCCGGATTTTGCCGTGACAACTCGCGCATTCCTTCGGGAGGGGGATTCGATGGTCGCAGTAGTGACAGTGCAAAGTCCCCTGCCGTCGGTGCAGGGTGAGTGAGACGTGACAATGCGGGCAGGGAAAATAGGCACCACAATCGGTGCAAACGAGAAATGTGGCAAAGCCACGACGGTTCAAAAAGAGGAGGCTCTGTTCGCCACGCTCGAGATTGTCATTCAAGGCGGTCAATAGTTCGTGGGAAAAGAGAGAGCCTTTACTCTCCTGCCGACGGTCACAAATAGTGATGGTCGGCAACGGTGATGGGGTGCCAGAGGCACTCCCTTTGGTCGTACCAGAGGCACTCCCTTTGGTCGTGGCCCGTTCGGGGAGAAAAAAATACGTAGGGGCGTGATTCATCGCGCCCCTACATTCGTAGAACGATTCAAGCGACGGTGTCGCCGAGCCGAGGAGGAGCATCCCCCCCTCGCGGGTGCAACGTCTCTTGGCGATATCGCGAGCCGAATACCGAAAACGATCCTCCTGTTTATAGGAGGCATCCTGCTCCTCATCCATCACGACAAGACCCAGCTTCGCAAAAGGGAGAAAGATCGACGAGCGGGTCCCGACAACAACCGAAGCTTTTCCCTCGCGAACCGATTGCCAAGTGAGAAGACGCTCCCCATCCGAGAGACCGCTGTGGAAGAGGGCGACCGCTTGGCCAAAACGCTCTCGAACACGGCCGACCAACTGCGGTGTCAGCCCGATCTCTGGCGTCATCAACAACGCCTGTTCCCCCTGTTTCAAAATTTCAGCAATCGCTTGGAGATAGATTTCTGTTTTTCCACTGCCGGTAACACCATGGAGGAGAAAAGTTTTGACCCCTGACTGGCGCGCCTCGTTGATTTTTGCGAGAGCCGACGCCTGATGGGAATTCAAGTTAAGGACAGGTGGCGACGGGAAGCCCTCAACGAAAGGTCGGAGGCTTTTCCTTACTGCAGTGCCGAAGACCGTCGGCGAGGGCGACCCGGAGACAGGAGTCCTCAATCGAAACCGCGGCCGACCGAGCGCCGCTGGCAGAGCCACTTTGAGTACCTCCCCAATGGGTGAAAAGGTCTCCTCGGCCACCTCCTTTAGAAGAGACAGCATCCCTTCTGAAAAGACCGGCTCTGGATCCAAAACCTCGAGGATCTCTTTGATCGCAAACCCACCAGTTGGTGCCACTGTGGAAAAAGAGAGGGCAAAGCCGACCATCCGCCGCCGTCCGAATGGAACAAGAACCCTTGAACCTGCCTTCAATAAGGGTAACTGCTCCGGTGTAAAGCGGTAGGTAAAGGTTTGCTGCTTGGGGATCGCGAGGGCGACTTCAACGAAAGACATGGTTGAGGCCGATCTTCGTACCTGAAGAAGTCAGCTTTGGCCAGACAATTTGGGATGGCCTTCTACCAATACTCTCGCCCCCAAAAGCGGCGATGAAACTGCGCTGTAGGAAGACGTCGGGTGTCTCCCGCTTCGAAAGGAGGCCTACCTCCAAACGGCCGCCACTGGTTGTTCCACCAAGGGACATTATCCATAGCGACCGGAGTTCGGGTCGCAGGCCGCTCACGGTAGGTGACCCCGCCGACACGACCGGCCAAAGAGCTCTGTCCTCTTGCTTGCAGACGATCCGCCATCCGATGACGGAATCTCATGAGAGGGGTTCCTTGCGGGTGTCCCACTAACCCCAGGTAAACTTCTGGGGTCTGCCGGACGAAATCAAAGAGATCATAATAATCGGAGACTGAATCCCTAAAATTTTTGACCGGCCCACTGACCGCTCTCCTCCACTGTCGCGCCGACCAACTCATCGGCCCCATTTCTTCGGGCGAAACCCACCGGTGATCAGGACGGATCGTCTTGACCGGGCGGTTATAAAAATAAGTCTCTCCATCCGGGACATTCTGTTTCTGCCGAAACACAGAAACAGAGGCGGAGACACGGGTCCCTGTCCCGAGCAAGGTCCGATCGTACGC
>JAUSKE010000016.1 GCA_030649435.1 Deltaproteobacteria bacterium | reverse complement strand
CGATCAAGGGACTTACCTTAAGACTAAATATACGACCGCTGGAGGGCATGAATTGCCATATGCCGGCGGCCCCCACCTTGGAAACGGCGTTCATCTGGAACATCGATTCCACAAAAACGAGGCGAGTTAGGTCTTTGGGCAGGCCATACCCTTCAAAGATCTGTTCGATCTCTGAAAGGTAGAGCCCCGATGTCTCGAGTCCTGCCGCAAACCGGTCTCTTTGCCCCGTTTGTGACCGCAGATTTTCAGCAGCAGAAGAGTTTAACGATTGTCTTAAAAAGCGCATCGCCTCACTCACTTGCGCTTCACGGACCGCTTTCTTTTTTGCGGATGACAGGTTGGGATCTTTCATCAATTCTCGGAAATCAAGTACCTTATAGGTAGTGTTTAGATTTTCCTGGTCGTGCAGAATCACCTGGTCTGAACCATATTGGCTGTAAACCCTTGCCCAGAACTGGGTAGCGCCAATAAGAGGTTCTGGGACTGTTGTCTCGAGAGGGGGAAAAGAGCCGGTGGCAGAGAAAGGAAGGTTTGCTCGTGGGGCATAACCAACTTGGGTCTGCTTTGATATTTGTGAAGGCTTGATGACGACCTTAGGCTGCTCTGGTGGGGCTTCTATGGGGCTGGCGACTATCGTTGGTGGAGCACTCTCTTCTACAGCGGGAGAGGGAATGGCAGACGCGGGAGTGACGGCCAAGTCAGTTTTTGAAGGGAGGATTTTCTTAAAGAGGAGGGGGAAAAAGGCGGCAATGGCCAAAAAAAGGACGATGTTAAGGACCCGACGGCTCATGTTACGACTCCAGGTTTAAAGTGATCGCCCATAACTATTCACCTCTCGTAGGATTTTTTCTTCGGCCTGTTGGATAGCCCCACTCGAGCCATCATAATTGTTAACAAGAATGGAAAAGGCGAAAGGGTGTTCGTTGGCAATAAGATACCCAGAGAGACAATGAACGTAGGCGAGTGACCCAGTTTTGCCCAGAACTTGGCTCCTGAGCGGTGAAGATTTGTAGCGTCTCCTCATCGTCCCATCGATGCCCGCAATAGAAAGTGAAGAGAGGTAGGAAGAGGCATAGTGTGGGTCACGATACGCTTGGGAGAGGACCTGAACGAACTGCGCCGCGGAAAGCCGGTTGCCGAGCGACAGGCCTGAGCCATTTTCAAGGGCGTAGGTTTTGGGGGGGATACCAAGAGAGGAGAGGTAGTCCTCCATGACCCTGATCCCACTGGTTGTTGAGCCCGGAGGACCAAACTGTACGGCCCCCATGGTTTTGACAAGTTGTTCGGCAATAAAATTATTGCTAAACTTATTCAAGGCTCGGACAATCTCAGAAAGTGGTGGGGAGCGGTGTTCGTAAAGAAGGACGGCCGTATCCGGTACAGTGGCCAAGCGGACCGAGCCAACGACAGGGATGCCAGCAGCGCTCAATTGCTCCTTGAACGCTTGTCCTGTCGCGAAGCCAGGATCCCAACTCTTTTCAGACCCGAGCTCCGCGAGCCCCGGTTCATCACCATAAGCTTCTTCCTGCTTCGCAAAACGCGAACGGTGGCGACTGTTTTTCATCGCCATCCATTTGGCGCGGCGGTTGAAATTAAAAGAGAGCGCCCCTGTGAATAAGGTGTAAAGGCGATTTGTTGCCTCAGAGAAATAAGTCATTTTTGAATTTCGGTCAAAAAAACCTGTATCCACAAAAATACCCTTTTGAACGCCACGTAACCCCCCTAACGCGAGGTGATTCACAATTTTTGAAATCTCTTCATTGATCAGGAGAGGGTCGCCGAAACCTTTGATCCAAAGGTGATCCACCCAACCTTTTTGCGGTTCTTCAGCGGAATAGAAACGGGTTGGGAAACTGTGATCAGGCCCAAGAAGGGCAAGGCTTGCCCCGGACGTGACTAATTTAACGTTCGAAGCGGGGTTCAAGAGGAGGTGGGGGTTGTGTTCAAACAGGATGTCGGTTTTGTTCCCCTCGATGGAAGCGACCTGAACAGAGACATCGGTTTGCCGCAGTTTTGTGGCAATAATTTTCTGAATGTTGGCTTTTAGTTTTTGCTGGGAATCAGAAGGAGAGGCGACGACGGAGGGTGTGATCAAAAAGACAAGACAGAAAACAGTCAACAACACTCGCCCAAGGGCTATTTTATTGACACCCCCAACAAAATCGAATAATTTTTTGGCCACCTTGTGCTAATTTTAACTCTTCGACGGCATCCTGTCAATATTTCTAAGCTTTTTGCCCTCTTTTTTCTGGTCGTGACGGCCTGTTCGGGGCATTTTGAGACACGGCCTGACGAGCTGGTGGTGGGAATAGAAAACCCGCCAACAACTTTTGACCCTCGACTGGCAAGTGATACCCCTTCGTCCAGAATCAATCAACTGATCTATAGTCGTCTGATGACCTACGACGATCATTTGAACCTTGTTCCTGATCTCTTGGCCAGTTACGAGTTTAAGCCTCCCCAGACATACCAGTTTTTTCTGAAACCGGGGGTCCTGTTTCACCACGGGAGAGAGCTCACGAGTGAGGATGTTCGTTATACCCTTGAATCATTGAGGGAGAGTGGCTTGGCTTCTCCATGGCAGACGCTTTGGGATAGAATTGCTTCATTACGGATCACGGGCCCTTATTCGTTTGAGATTGTCCTGACGGAACCGTTTGTCCCGTTTCTTTCTTATTTGACTGTTGGCATTCTCCCTTCCGATTCTGGAGGGAGGATCCTGGGGAGTGGGCCTTACCGTTTTGTGCGTTATCAGGCTGGGGAAAAGATTGTCTTGGCCCGTTACGAATCTTATTTTGGCAAGAAACCGATCATCCCCAATCTTATTTTTCAGATCATCCCAGAAGACACGGTGCGAACTCTGGAGCTTGTTAATAAAAGAATCGATATCCTCCAAAATGCGGTCCCTCCTTCTCTGATCCCGTATCTTAAAAAGCTCCCGGGGATGACTGTTCGGAGCGAGCCGGGCATTACGTATCATTACTTGGGTTTCAATCTGAGAGATCCCCATCTTGGGAATTTCAAAGTTCGTCAGGCGATCGCGATGGCGATCGACGTCCCCTCAGTGATTACCTACCGCCTGGCCGGGATGGCCCGTCCGGCAACAGGCCTCTTGGCCCCACTGCATCGGGCGTACAGACCGGATGTGACCACTTATCCTTACAATCCGGAGAAGGCGCGACTCTTGCTCGATGAGGCTGGTTTCCCAGATCCAGACGGACTTGGCCCACAGTCTCGTTTCCGGATCACCTATAAGACATCCACAAAGAGAGATCGAATCGGCGTGGCACACCTGGTCTCGAACTATCTTGAGAGTGTTGGGATTGAGGTGCAGGTTTTGTCGTACGAGTGGGGGAGATTTTTTCAAGAGATCACCCAGGGAAATTTCCAACTTTATTCTCTGAACTGGGCGGGTGTTGTCGAGCCAGATATTTATTACACCCTTTTTCATTCTTCGCAATTTCCCCCAGTGGGGGACAATCGAGGGTTTTTTAAAAGCGGTGAGGTGGATCGTCTGACAGCAGAGGCTCGCCAAACGCTTGATCCGGAAAAAAGAAAAGAGCTTTATTCAAAGATCCAAAAAATAGTGGCTCTCACTCTCCCCGCGGTGAGTCTTTGGTATGAGGACAATGTTGTCGCCTTTCACGAGGGTATCGAGGGGTACACCCTTCGTCCGGATGCTTCTTATTTGGGTTTAGTCCAGACAACCAAGAAGTGAATTTTCTAAAAAAAGATCCTTTTCCCTCGGGCCGCAATTATGCTAACAGTCTTGTCGCCCAAAGAATGGGTAGGAGGTTCAGTGATGTTGGATGTTGGGAATCTGATCATGGTCGGTCTGGAAGGTCTTTCGCTATTGCATGAGGAAGAACGTTTTCTGGCTACAGCCCGTCCGGGTGGGGTCATCTTTTTCTCACGAAATATGGAAAATCGGCGGCAGATTCAAAAACTGATCCGGAGTTTAAAACGGGTGACAGGAAGAAAAGATTTGTGGGTGGCCATCGATCAGGAGGGGGGTCGTGTCAATCGTTGGCGCACCGGATTTGGCAATCTTCTCTCTGCGGAGGAACTGGGGCAAGAATTGAAGCGGACAAAAAAGGGGGAAGTGATTCTGAATCATGCCAAGAAAATAGGGCGTGATCTTTCAGCCCTCGGTTTTAATCTTAACTTTGCCCCTGTGCTGGATGTCCTGACGACTTCTGTCAATACCGTTATCGGGGACCGATCCTTCGGGAAGGACCCGGAGATTGTTTCAAAAGCGGCGATTCTTTTTATCAAAGGGTTAGAGAGCCAGGGGGTGATGGCCTGTGGTAAACATTTTCCGGGGCATGGCGGTACGGTGGCCGGTCCTCAGGGGGATTCGCATAAAGAATTGCCGACACTCTCCCACGATTTGAAAAGGTTGAAGAAGGTTGAATTTGTCCCCTTTGCGAGGGCGATTCGGGCGGGGATCCATGGACTGATGACGGCCCATCTCCTCCTACCCAAAATTGACCCTCAACTTCCGGCCTCTCTTTCGCTCCCGTTTGTCACCAAGATCCTGAGAGAGCAGATGAAGTTCAAGGGGATCATCTTTTCAGATGATCTATTGATGAAGGGGATTACGAATCATTACTCACTCGGTCAGGCCGCCTTGCTGGCATTACAGGCAGGAACGGATCATCTTCTCTGATGTCGTTATGTGAATGCCGCAGCGCGGATTCATGACAGCATCTGTCGTCAACTCTCGTTAGAAAAAGGCGGGGTCTTCGAGGCCCAACTGAAGGCAGCCCTGACCCGCATCGAAAAGGTGAAGAAGCGGTTCGGTCTGAACCCCTAGCTTTGAGGCCAAAACTCCCCAGCCCCCGTTCCTAAAAAAGGTTCAGGGCTCTTCGGCTCAAATAAAAACTATTGATTACCTATAGTTAAAATGTTGTCGCCAAGCCTCATTTTGGCACGAGGATTGCTCAATAATGGGGTGGAGGAATAGGTTTATTTATGGGTGCTAGAATTCCTGATCCAAAGCCGAAGATTGAACCCCCTAAACAGAACTTAGGGAACAGGGGAGAGTTTGTAGCTTCTCTGGCCCCTGTTGTGGTGCCGGACTTTTCTATTCCGCCGGAGAGCGGTCTAGACACCTCTTCACCAGCAGCCGAACGGGAGAGAAAGGAAGGGGAAAGGGTTCAAGCGGAGTACGATCAGTTTATCGCGACCGAGCGGTCGAATCGAGATAGTGGCGTTGCCGGTCGTTCTTCTGTTTCCAGGAATCACACTAATGCAGAAACTCGCCTGGCAGCCCTCATCCAGAATCGTGGCTCCACTCCCAAGGCACTGAATAACAATCCTGAACTTCCTCGATATGTGGTTCAAGCTCCAGAGACGAGACCGGCTCCTACTGCCCCTGTCACTGTTCATAAGACTCAGACAGAGCCGCGAGGACTTTTTGGAACCCTCTTTGGCTCTTTGAGAAAATTTGTTGCGGGTCAACCAAAAACTCCCCATGGTTCTCCCGAGGAATCTTCTCCACAAGAAATGGCCTCTTCACGGCAGCCAGCAGGGACTGGGACGGCTCGTTCACCCCATCGACCAACGCAAGTTGTTGCGCGTTCTGGAGTGCCGACCACGGAGGCCTCTTCTGGATTAAGGGAGGGGGGAGAATGTACGATCCTCAGTTGCTCGGAGAGTGAGGCCCCGCATGTCACCCAACATGAGAATGCCCGTTCTGCGGTGGTCACCTTGGCCTTATTGACCGACTCCAAATCGAAGGCTGGCAGGACTCTTCTTCAAGACGCCGGGCCTGCTCCAAAAACATTGGCTCAAATTAGGACAGGAGGGTCCGACAAGGGTGCTCCACCCAAGGGGCGTACGGCCCGAGGTGTTGCTGCCCCCAATGGAGAGAGGGGGAAGTCCACCGAAGAGACCTCTCTAGAAGAAGCGGTGGCGTTGGGTTCGAGGAGTTCCGAGTTAGACTTCGCCTAATTTCTTTTTTAGCTTTCCAGCCTCATCCAGTTTCGACAGCTCTTCATAACCGCCGATCAGTTCGTAATCAAAGAAAATCTGGGGCACTGTTTTAAAACCGGTTCGATCGACGAGAGTTTCAAATTGCTCATCATCCGAAACATCAATTTCTTCGAAGGGGATGTTTCTTCGTTTGAGTAGGCTCTTGGCCATTCGGCAGTAGGGGCAAGAGTGCGTTGTATAGATGGCTACTTTCTTCATGCCAGCAGTCTATAACTATTCCGTTGAAATCAAGCAACTGCTTCTATAGGATCCTGAGGGTGACTCTTAACCACTTACTTCTGTTGATCGGGGCCTTTTTGTTGGCGGGCACTCTTGTTTTTTTGTTACGAAACCGTCGGTCTGAAAGTCCGCTTCTTCTTCTACAACAACAACTGGATGGCCTCAGGCAGGAGGTACGATCGAGTCTTGAATCGGTTGTCAAACAGCTCTCCGATCGTCTTCAGGATCAGTCCAGAGTCCTTGCCGACTCGGGCCGAAATCTCGATCAGCGCCTTGACAATGCCGCTAAGGCATTCGCCAACCTCAACAATGAGATCGGGCAACTGAAAGAAGGATC
>JAUSKE010000015.1 GCA_030649435.1 Deltaproteobacteria bacterium | reverse complement strand
TCAATCGTGTAGTTATTCGTCTGTTCATTGATCACAAACTCTCGGTGAAAAACAACTTCATCCAGAAAAGTCTGAGAAGTCCCAAGCTGTCGATTTTTGCGAAGCTCCAAGACATATTTTCCATAAGGCATATAAATCGGTTTATCGAACACCACCTCACTAAACTTGATCGGTTTCGCTCGAAACGGATCTCCCTCAAAATACCCCTCAAGGTAGAGCGTTGACTCCCGAGGCAATGAAGCTATTTTGAAAAGGCCAACACGACCGACAAAAGGGACCGTTAACACTTGAGCCCCCGGGGGTGGAGAAAAATTAACCTTGGCCTCCAAAGTTTGATCCGCTTCAGTCAGATGGAATAGGGCTTTGACCTCATAGATTTTGTTTGAACGAAGCGGTGTCTGGATTCGAAAAGGGGTGACCCCAATCTTTTGATCCCCAAAATAGATTTCAGCGGGGATCGGAGTCGCCGTAAAATCAAGAAAAAGTGGGACCGTCGTCGCGGCCTGAGGAGAAGTGCCCGGTGCTTGACTAATACCTCCATCGACTTGGGCTTCCTTCCCTGGCTCTTCTATTGAAGCAAGAGGAGGCAGGAGTTTGGGGATCAAAAAACGATACATCAGATAACCGCTCCCAGCGGTAATCATAATAAGAGCCAAATAGAAGAGAAGCTTCTTGGGGAAAAAACTCCCCCGGCGCTGAACTAACCCAACCGGTTCTTCCGGAATCATCGGTTCCTCTGGGACTGCTTCAGGTAAAGTCTGGGAAGTCTCCTCCAGGTGGCTTTTCTTTTGCGGTGGTTTTGGTGCTTCGCCGGCGGGTCCTAACAAAAGACGAAATTCATAAAGACCGACCTTAATCTGACTTTCTTGCCCAACCTGCAGTGGCTGGCCGATCTTTTGCCCACCAACCTTGACCCCGTTTCGGCTTCCAGCATCACGAATGGTGAAACGTTCTCCTGACACCTCGACTTCTGCATGGAGACGTGAGACGCTGGAATCGTCCAAAACAATAACATTTTCTGTGGAACGACCGATCGTCGTCGTCCCTTGCTTCAACGCGAAACGACTCCCCACTAGACCAGGCCCGGCAAGGACTTCCAGGCAAGGGTAAGCCGCATCCCCTACCGGTGGCTCCAGATCATCTTTAAAACGAATATCCGTTTTTTCTTCTGGGGGAAAAGAGGGATCCATCGGGTCCCGAGACTCAGGTGGCATTAGCGATTTCTAACATAAAATCAAGAACCTTGCAAAAATAAAACCTCCTCTATAGATAAGAATGATCTCCATGTTTTTCCAGGCCTACATTTTGGGCTTTATTGTCGCCTTACCGGTTGGTCCTGTGGCGATTCTGATCCTCCAGAGAAGTCTTAGCCTTGGGACTCTTGCCGGTATTGCAAGCGGTCTAGGAGCCTCAACAGCCGACGCCCTTTTTGCCTGGTTTGCTTCGATGGGACTGGTCGCCCTCACCACCGGGGTTCAAACAGGTCATTTTTGGATCCGTCCAGTAGGCGGCCTTGTTGTGATCATCCTAGGGATCCACTTTTACTTCAAGAAACCTCCTCCTCTCAAAACAGACGAAGTCCTCACCCCCCGTTATTTGCACCACTACACCTGGGATGCCTTTTCGACCTTTCTTTTAACCCTGACCAACCCGATGACCGTTTTCGCCTTTGCCGCCCTCTTTACAGGATCCAATCTGATCCCGATCGACCCGCGCAAGATTTTCTTTTTCGAAATCTCCGCCGGCATCTTTTGTGGCAGCCTCACCTGGTGGAGCCTCTTGACCACACTCTCCAACCCGATCAAGCGTTTCATCTCTCCCCAAAAAATCCACCGCGTCATGCAAGGGCTGGCCCTCCTCTTGATTGGCCTAGGAAGTTTTACCATCGCCACCAGCTTCTCTCATGTTCAAAAAATAATCGGACAAATAATCCACTAGTGCTTGTTCAATTTAATATTGGTGGGCTGTATCCGACAAAATTAAATTGATTACAAGCACTTGTGCCGAGACATTAGTGTCGAAATTAAAAGGTACTAGAATCTCCGGTTATTATCGGATATAAGTGTAGTCCTTGTGTCTCTCTCTCGTTTCAGCCTTGGGTGGTTCCTGATCGTTTTATTGGCCTCTTCTCTCTCCACCGATCTGGCCCAGGCCGGTTCTTGCCCCAATTGGGGGCGAGCCTTCCAACGTAATCGAGGGGAAGGATTGCCCCCCAAGGGAAAAACTATGATGGTTTTTTCCTTCGCCAATCAGTCACAAAAGAAATCGGAGGAGTGGCTCTCCGAAGCCTTTCGGATGGTCCTCTCCGATTATTTTTCATTCAGCAAAAATACCACTGTACTAGCCCCTGAACTCGGAAAAAGATACCAGGCGACCGAAACGCCAGAAGCGCTCGAGATCGGAAAGAAAGAGAAGGCCGAAAATATCGTCTACGGCTTCTTTGAGCACCAAGGTTCAAACCTCACCATCTACGTTCGATTTGTTGACGGCATGAAGGGGGAAGAGTTGGGTCGAGAACATTGGACGATCGAGTTTCCTGAAACCCAGAAGATTTTTGACCTGTTCGTCGAAATTGCCGATCGCGCCTCCAAAGTTTTTAAAAAGGTAAAAACCGAAAGGAAGATGATGCTTGCCTACAAACATGAGACGCGATCAGCGGGTGCCTTTCAAAGTTACATTCTCGGACGTCTCCACCTTGAGGCAGGCTCACCTTCCGACATTGAAGCAGCCCTCGACCTTTTTAAAGATGCCATCAGTCGAGATTACAACTATGCGATGGCCTATTTGGGCCATGCCGAGGCGCTCCTGATGAAGGCCGCCATCAAAAAGGTCGCCGGTGAATCGGATCGTCTTTTGGTCGAAGAGGCGACTCGTGATCTTAAAAAGGCCTCGCTTCTTCACCCTCATCTTGTTGCCAAAAAGGGGCAGATTGTTAAAAATTACCTGGAGGCGGATGTCCATCAAACCGCCGGGGCCACCTTGAAGAGGGAAGGGAAAAAAGGAAACAAGGATGAATTCAAAAAAGCGTTGGAACTTTTACCCGGGGACATTTTCTCTCTTTCTCAATTACCCTCTTCTCAACTTTTACATGAGTTAGACCCATGCGCCCAATGATGAAACGACTTCTTCTCAGCCTGATAATGCTTCTTCTGGTCTGCTTCGTACCCTCCACAGGCAGTGCCAAGAAAAAAAAACATGTTCCTTCGGACCTGGCGATGTCTCACAACAACCAGGGGGTTCAGTACCTGGCTACCAATGATATCGAAAAAGCGGAATGGGAATTTAAAACAGCGGCAGAGATGGACCCGAAGTACCCCGAGGCCTGGAATAACCTAGGCCTTGTTTACAAGTATAAGGGAGAGTACCCACAAGCGATCGAAGCCCTCAAGCAGGCGATCAAGGCTGACGCTAAATGGGCGAGTCCCTACAATCACTTGGGTGCTGTTCAGCTCTCCCGGGGAAATATCATTGAGGCTATTGAAAAAATTACCAAGGCGACCAAGCTAGACAAAAAATATGCCGACGCCTTTTACAACTTAGGCCTCTGCTATCGTGAATATGTCCGGAGGGGACAAGATATTGAAGGGAACCGAAAGAAAGCTATTGCAGCCTTTAAGAAAGCGACCGGCATCGACCCCCGCCTGTACCATGCCCATAGCGATCTAGGAGATGTTTATCGTGAGATCGGGCAGTGGGAGAAGGCGATCATCCGTTACCGCCTTGCGATCG
Organism: Deltaproteobacteria bacterium; assembly: GCA_030649435.1. GTDB lineage: Bacteria > UBA10199 > UBA10199 > JACPAL01 > JACOUP01 > JAUSKE01. The sequence goes on along the minus strand of JAUSKE010000015.1, from coordinate 10,184 downwards.
AAACAAAGCCGGACGATCCGGAGCCGTGGAACAAGTTGGGATCGCTTTACCTCGAAAAGGGGGATACTGAACGATCCCAGGCCGCCTTTGCCAAGGCCCATACCCTTAGTTCAGGGGGAGGCTCCATCCCAGCCGTTTCCCAGAAGAGTCATCAGGAAAGCCGTATCAAGTACGGCGAATCGCTGTTGAACCAGGGAGAGCTGAACAAGGCACTCGAACTATTTCTCAAAATCTGTCAGGAAAGCCCGCGAGACGAAAAGGCCTTCTTCGATCTTGGTTATACCTACTTCCTATTGAAACGATATACCGACGCCAAAGAGGCTTATGCAAAAGCGCGTGAAATCAATCCTGATTTTGTTGAGGCTAATTTCAACCTCGGCATGACCTACCTCGCACTCGAGGACCGTCCGTCGGCAATCAAGGAATTCAAGAATGCCCTTGTTATCAACCCCCACCATGCGCGGAGCCTTTTCAATCTGGGGATGTTGTTCAACGAGTCCAAGAACAATCGTGAAGCCAGTCGCTACCTCTGCGTTTTCATAAAAGACAAGCCGGCCGAGTTTCAAAAAGAAGTCGAGATTGCTAAAAAAGTAACACAGGCCGGTGGAGGTTGTAGTGGATTCTAGGCCGGTTCTGATTCTCACCAGCAAGAAAAAGCCTTCTCCGGAAATTTACCAGCTGGATCAAAAGGAAATCGCACTCGGCCGTGATCAATCAAGTTTTGTGGTCTTGGAAAGTCGTGCTATCTCGCGACACCATGCCAAGATTTCGATAGAAGAGAAGTCAATCTTTCTGATGGATCTGAAAAGTTCAAACGGAACCTACCTGAATGGGAGACGCCTGACTGGTGGTGAGAAAAACCTCCTCCGATCGGGTGACAAGATCCGGATTGAAGAATTCGAAATGCAGTTTCAGGTGGTTGATAAAGAGAAAACCGTCGACCCCTATGAGATCACCGATACGGATGTCCTTGAAGTCAAGATGATCAAGAAAATCCTCAAGGCGATCGACAAGGAAACAGCACCCTCCTTCGAAATCCTGAAAGGAAAGTATGCTGGGCGAAAGCTGGTCCTCGAGGGAAAAACACAAACCCTCTACGTGGGACGAGACGCCGCTTGCGAATGGATGCTCGATGAAGAGATGATTTCACGCCGTCATGCGAAGATTTCCAAAAAATGGGATGCAGTGGCCCTGGAAGACTTGGGGAGCAAAAATGGAACTTTCGTCAACAACGTCAAAATCAAGGAAAAACAGTTAAAAGATGGCGATTCGATCCTTTTGGGGACCTTGCCGGTTCGTTTTCGAAACCCGCAAGACCTTCAGCTCGAGACACTGGCTGCCCCTGCACTCGAAGAGAGACAGGAAGTGGTCCCACTAAAAGCAGCGCCACCACCTATCGCTACAGAACCAGAGCCTCCCCAACCGGTCGAAGAAAGTTTTACACAGCAACCACCGGAGCCTGAAGAAGAACTAATAACAAGCCCGCACTCCGCACTTCCCGGTCCCTCTGAAATCATCTGGTTCGTCATTGGTGGACTGATCCTTGTTGTCTGTATCGCCGCCGTGATGGCCCTTTTGTAAACTAGGCGGCTGTCTGATGAGGGAGTGAAACCCTCGCAATCGGTTGGATACGAACATTCTCGGACAACTCTTGGTAAGAAAGAACCGAGAGCTGCGGAAACTCGAGCTCGATAATTTTGCGGAAGTAACGACGAACCTCAGCCACCGTGAGGATCACCGGCGGCTTGGCTCCAGGAGGAAGCGGGTGGCTGGCGATCTCACGGCCGACCGCCTCAACGATCTCCTGCATCACCTCCGGTTCCAACGCCAGGTAGTTCCCTTTATCCGTCTTCCGGATAGCCGACTTGATCATCTCTTCGATTTCTGGGTCTAAAAGATAAACAGCGAGCGTCCCTGCCTGTCCGGCAAACTTGTGCGTGATATACCTCTTCAACCCTGCACGAACATGCTCGGTAAGGGCCACCGTGTCCCTCTCGACCTCTCCCCATTGTGCCAAAGTTGCAAAAACGTTCTTCAAATCTCGAACAGAAACATCTTCTTGAACCAGCCGCTGAAAAATCTCGGAGAGCTGCATCACCGTAATCACCTTGGGAACCAGCTCCTTCACCAACGCGGGGTGGCTTTTTTCGAGCTCATTCAAAATCGTCTGGACCTCCTGAAGTCCCAGGAACTCATTCGCATGTTTCCTTAAAACATAAGAGAGGTGGAGGATGAGGTACTCAGCGGGGTCCCACATCCGAAACCCAGCCTGTGTAGCGATATCTTTATATTCCTGCGAAATCCAAGTGACAATCGACCCGTCAATAGGATGGATCGTCTCCTTGCCGGTAATATTAAAAAGTGAAAGCTGGTCCAAAGGCTCACCCACCAGAATATTCCCCTTCTCCACCTTGCCACGAGCGACCGGCACCTCGTTGATATTGATGACATACGCCTCCGGTTCCATATCGATTGTTTGTCCCCTCACCTGAATTCCTGGAAAATTCACCCCCAACTCGTAGTACAGGCCATGGCGGAGTAACGGGATCAGTTCATTGATGAACCGACCGCCATCCTGTGTATCATCGACAAACGCAATGAGGCTCGCCCCCACTTCAAGCGATATCGGCGACGGCATCACAAAAGGAAGGACATCCCCATGCTTCGCCACCGCCTTTTTGACCACCTCTTCCTTGGGGGTCGCCATCATCTGCTGGATCGCCTTAGTCTTGCCGCGCGACAGCAAATAACCCAAGCCACCCAAAAAAGCGCCCAACATAAGGAATGGGGTCTTAGGAAAACCGGGGACCGCCGCCAGAATCAACATAAGGATGCCGCCGATCACGAGCGCCTTCGGGTAGGCCGTAATCTGCATCAGGATGTCTCGTCCAAGGTTCGCCTCTTTCTGTTCGGAGGCGACCCGTGTCACAACGATACCGGCCGAAACAGAGATGATCAGTGCCGGAATTTGTGCAGTGAGGCCATCACCGACGGTCAAGAGGGTATAAGTCTTGGCCGCATCGCCGATCATCATCCCCCGCTGGAGGACGCCAATAATTAAACCACCGATAATGTTGATCACGGTAATAATAATGCCGGCGATCGCATCCCCTTTAACGAATTTCATCGCCCCATCCATCGCACCGTAGAGTTGGGATTCTCTCTGGAGCGTCGTCCGCCGTTCCATCGCCTGTTCCATGTTGACGATCCCGGCACGAAGATCGGCATCGATCGACATCTGTTTGCCGGGCATCGCATCCAAAGTGAAACGGGCGCCGACTTCCGAAACACGCTCAGCCCCTTTGGCGATAACGATAAAATTAATCAACGTGATGATCAAAAAGAGGATACCACCAACAACGTAGTTCCCTCCGACCACGATATTACCAAAGGCCTGAACCACCTGCCCAGCGTGACCATCGGTCAGAATTAATCGGGTCACCGCCACGTTCAGGGCCAATCGATAGAGTGTCGTGATCAGGAGGATGGTCGGGAATGAAGCCATCTTCAGGGCCTCAGAGATGTAGAGGGAAACAAGCAGAATAATCACACCGATCGCCAGATCGATGATGAGCAAAATATCTAGAATCGCTGGTGGTAAGGGGATGATGATCATCCCCAAGACAGAGATCACCAACGCGGCCAAAATAAGGTCACTATACTTATTGATGATCTCGTTAACGTTGGTTAAAGGATTTTGAGCCATGCAAAGTTAAGACACCATATCAGGTGCGATAGTGTGCGTTGAGTTTAACATAGTCGACGGTCAGGTCGCTACAATAAACATGAAAGGAGGAAGAACCGGCATGCAGACGGACGGTTGCGGTGAACTCGGCCTTTCGCATCACTTTTCGTGCCCTCTTTTCAAATGCCGGACCGGTCGTACATCCCCGTCGTGCCACCGGCACACTGTCATAATAGATATCGGTCCGGGAAGGGTTGAAAGTTGCGCCAGAGCGGCCAACTGCTGCTAAAATCCTTCCCCAATTGGGGTCCTGGCCATAAAAGGAGGTTTTAACGAGCGGCGATTCGGCGACCGTGTAGGCGACCCTCCTGGCCTCTTCTTGATTCTTCGCCCCAGAGATGATCACCTTCACCACTTTTGTTGCCCCCTCGCCATCCGCAACCATCATTCGAGCAAGCGTCTCCATCACGTGGGAAAGTCCCTCCTGAAAAATCCTGAACTCCTTTGAAGAAGGGTTCAAAGATTTATTTCCAGCAAGACCGTTGGCGAGGATCAGTGCGGTGTCGTTAGTTGAGGTATCCCCATCCACAGTAATCCGGTTAAAGCTGAGATCGATCCCCTTGTTGAAAGCAAGTCGGAGGGCTTTTTGAGAAATCGCCAGGTCGGTCATGAAAAAAGCAAGCATGGTGGCATGCGGCGCCATGTCTGGGCGGATCATCCCGGCCCCCTTTGCAAAACCGACAAGCCGGTATTTTTTCCCGCCGGCTCTCCCTTCAAAAGCCGCCACCTTGGGAAATTGATCGGTCGTCAGGATCGCCTCGGCTGCTTTTTTAAATCGTTGAGGAGCCAGGTCCTTGACGAGACGTGGGAGCGCCTTGGTGATTTTGTCTACCGGCAGTGGCATGCCAATTTTTCCGGTCGAAGCAATGGCGACCAAAGAGGCTGAAATCCCAAGCCGGCGGGCCGTTTCCGTTTGCATCCGTCTCGCCGACTGGAGGCCATGAAACCCGGTGCAGGCGTTCGCATTCCCACTGTTAACAAGAATCGCCTGACAAAGGCCTCGCGATAAAACCTTCTTCGAAATCAGAACAGGCGCCGCCACAACCTTATTTTGGGTAAAAGCGGAGGCGGCTCGGGCTGGCACACTCGAAACGATGAGGGCCAAATCTTTGGCCCCCTTCTCCTTCAAACCGCAGGAAAGACCTGAAAAGGAAAAACCTTTTGGAAGATTCACGCCCTTCTTCGTAAAGAATTTTCAGGAAAATCGCAATAAGGATTAAAAAAAGACTTGGACTTGGAACTGAAGACGGTTGTCATTTCGATTCCTGACACCATCAACATTGTAAAGTGCGGTGTAGTCAGCCTGAAGCTTGAATTCGTTGCTGCCAAACGGGAAATACGAAAGCCCCCCCGCCACTTCATAAAGAGGGATCGTTGACCCCTTGGTTCGCCCAGTCATCGGAAAGGCAGAGCCGGTCCGTCCCGGAATGACGGTGCTGAATCGCCCCGCCATTTCTAATTTCTTGGGGATCAGAAAATAACCGGTCTGTCCCGTAAAACCAAGATCGTTTTTCTTTAAAGTTGCATTGCGAATGTAATAGGTTGCTCCCTGAAAATAAAAACCATAATAGGCAAAGGCGATATCGGCCGTTGCCCTGGCAATGCGGTTATCCTGACCCAAAGTTATTTCTTTCCCTGAACCGGTGTCGTACATAACACCAAGACCAGCCGCCAGACGGGGTGACTTAGAATAGTCGAGATCCCCCTCCTGATAAGGAAGTCTCTTCCCTAAAACATGGGCTGTCAGTCGCGTCCCAAAAAAGAAATCTTTGTTCGAATTGAGATTATTGATCCCCTCGCCATTCATCACAAAGGCATCGTAGGTCAGCCACTTGGTCACATCCCCGTGGAAGTTGAGACCGATATCACGGATCGGGCAAAAATGAATAAGCGCCTCCGACGAGGAGATGAACTCGGTCTTGACGGTAGAGCTGAGCAGCTCACGACAGAATGGAACGAAAGACTGCCCCAGCATGACCTGAAATTCGTCAACAACCCGATAATCGATGAAACCATCCCGGAGGACAACGGCCGGGTAAAACTCGGTCTGGAAGAAATATTTCATATCCTTATTGATCACGTTACCCGAAATAACGCTCCGTAACCGGGTCAAGCTAAAGGTATTGATATTGGGGCGATTCGGTCCCTCGGTCCAAATGTACTGATACCGCGGTTGCATACGGAGACTAAACCTCATTACAAATTTTTCGTCGGCGCTCTTGACCGCAAGCCCCTGGCCGACTTTATAGCTGACGCGAACTTCATCCTCTTTACCTGGTGGTGGAGGTGTTTCCTTGGAAGGGGGTGGCGGGGCGTATTCGGCGGCTTCTAGGGGGACATAATCTAACCTCGGCTTCTGGTTCTCCTCTGCAAATGCACGTGGAGAAAGGGCTAGCAACAGGAGGAAAAATCCACCAAGAATCCTGCCTAATTGGACTGGAAAATAGAGCCGTGCCATGTCACCCCTATTATCGGTAGAACAAAGCGGAAGTTGCTGGAAAAAACCAATAAAATAGTTGCGCAAACCGGTTTTTGTCTATTTTATTACCCCTCATGTCATACCTTCAAGCCTTGGTTTTAGCGGTTATCGAAGGGGTCACCGAGTTCCTCCCGGTCTCCTCCACCGGGCATATGATCATCGGCTCCTCCGCCATGGGGATTGCAGAGCAGGAGTTTACAAAGCTTTTCACCGTCTGTATCCAGTTTGGGGCGATTCTCTCTGTCGTTGTCCTTTATTGGAGACGATTTTGCCAATCTTTCAGCTTTTACCTCAAACTTTTCGTCGGTTTTCTGCCAGCAGCGATCTTGGGAAAGCTCTTGGGGAAAGAGATCAATGCCCTCCTCGAAAATGTTGTCGTGGTGGCCGCTTCGCTTTTAGTCGGCGGTGTCATCCTGTTGTTTGTCGATCACTGGTTCCGGAAAACAGAGAAGGATGGTAAAATCGTCGTCTCCTACCCTGCCGCCCTCAAAATCGGCATTTTTCAAACGATCGCCATGGTGCCTGGGGTCTCTCGATCGGCGGCGACCATCATCGGAGGCCTTGCGCAAAAGCTAACCCGTCAAGCAGCAGCAGAGTTTTCCTTTTTTCTGGCGGTCCCGACGATGCTGGCGGCCACCCTCTACAAACTTTACCAGTTTCACCAGTACGGCTATCACCTTGACACCAACAAACTCCAGATCCTCCTGATTGGCAATCTGGTCGCCTTCATCACCGCCATGCTGGCGATCCGATCTTTTATCGGCTACCTCCAAAAACATGGCTTTCGGCTGTTCGGCTACTACCGGATTGCCCTTGGCCTAACGATTCTGATCCTGTACTTCTCGGGATTTAAATTACAGCTTGTTTGAAATTATGAAAGTGCCGATGATTCTGAACGAAACCGATGATCGTTTCTATCTGGGCGATTCAACTCTTCCAGGGGCTGGCAAAGGTCTGTTCGCGAAGGTGCCCCTCAAAGCGGGAGATAGGCTGGCGGTCATCGGTGTCCTAGTACCTGTCACCTCCGACTCGGATGCCTGCACCCGCTACGCCGACGAGTATAAGTTCCGGGTTGGGGATCATTTGCTCATCCCTGTTGGCCATGGAGCGATGGTCAATCACTCGGCGAGCCCAAACCTTGAGAAGATCATCGAGGGGAAAGAGGTTTACCTGCGATTACTCCGAAACGTACAGGCTGGTGAAGAACTACTCTTCACTTACAGCAATTACGCGCAGGAACGGTTCGGGCTTAAGTAGATGGCTGGTGGACGACCTTAGAACCACCCGTCAAGAAATAGCGATGGCGGCTTGACAGAGACTGATTCTTCGTCGATAGAGGATCAGCATGAAAAACATCATTTTCGCATTTGTTCTTATTCTGGGCCTTGGCCTAGCGGGGTGTGGCAGCTCAGGATCGGACTCATCGGCAGATAGCTCATCGGCAGATGGCTCATCGACAGATAAATGTCCAAACAAGGAAGTTTGCGGCAGTGGGTGCATGCCCACCGGGGCCGATTGCTGCGCCGATGGTTCAGGTTACTGCAAGAGTGGAAACACATGTAACTCAAGCAACCTTTGTGTCGCCAGCAGTGGAGGAGGTGGTGGCGGCGGAGGAGGTGGTAGCGGTGGTGTCACAACCTGTGGTAACTGTCCTGGTAACCTTCAGTGCTCGCAGGTTGTTGGTTGTTTGCAGTCGTGCACCTGCTACTACACGATCAACGGTAGCGATGGAACAAGTGCCTGGTATCTGGTCAACAATGCCTGCTACATGTGCAAGCAAAATGGTTTATCCATAAGTTGCGACAGCGCCGCCAAGGCTGCAGCCGAAGCGGCAACAACGGCTGTTGTGGCAGGACAGTGCTAACGCAGTGGCTCTAATGAAGTATTTATGGGGTGGGGGCGGTGGGTTTTACCCTTCGGCTCTCGCCTTCGGGTACTTCCTCGGCGTCCCAACTTTCAATCGGAAACCCCGCCTCGGTCGCGAATAAGCCACCTATGGTGGCTTTGTTCTCACCAACAGCCATTCTAAAAAAACAGGCGGTCTCAAACGAGACCGCCTGTTTTTATGGGTGGGCGGTGGGTTTCGAACCCACGACCTCCTGGGCCACAGCCAGGCGTTCTGCCGCTGAACTACGCCCACCATCCTTATTACAACTTGATCCAAACTTCGCCGTCGCGGATTTCTACAGGGAATGTCTTAATAGTCAAGCCCTCTTCCCCCCGCAGGCACTCCCCCGTCCGCACGTTGAACTTCCAGTTGTGCGAAGCACAGGTCACCGTCTCCCCCACTACCTTCCCCTTGGTCAGCGGGTATTGCGCGTGTGGGCATGCCTCCTTGACCGCATAAAATCCCCCCCCAATATGAAAGAGTGAAATATTAAACTTATCCAAAAGGATTGATTTGGCCGAACCAAGGGGGATCTCCGAAATCTTCCCGGCACAAACAGTATTCTCCGGCGTGATCTTGGCTCTTCTCCCTGGGGGGACGTAGACCGTCCCAAACGGCCCAGGGCCTTCTTGTTCCACTGATTTTGGCTTTTCCTTCATCTGTGTGCCCGGCGTGATTTGAACACGCGACCCTCGCCTTAGAAGGGCGATGCTCTGTCCCCTGAGCTACGGGCACTTGTTGAGGACCGGTTGTGTTTTGTGCAACCGGTACGATTACAAGTGCCCATCCTGATTTCAGGACGGGCACCTGTCTCCGATCCCTCTTCCGAGAAATAACTGTCTTTTCGGCCAATGTCAAACAACCTCCCTATCCCAATCTCCTGTAAACCCCTTGACACAGCTACCCTATTTCATTAGAGTCCGCGCCTCGAAAGTTTTTATGCAAAAAAGCTCCATGACCACAAAAGAAGAGGCGGTTCGCAACTGGGTGATCGTTGACCTCAACGATAAAATCCTGGGACGCGCCGCGAGCCGCATTGCCATCCTTCTTAGGGGCAAGCACAAGCCGAGCTACACCCCGTACATCGATGATGGTGACTTCGTCGTAGCGATCAATGCCTCCAAGATCCGACTGACCGGCAAGAAGTTAGATGACAAGATGTATTACAACCACAGCGGTTATCGAGGGGGTCTGAAAGAGATCACCGCCGGCAAACTTCTGGAGAAAAAACCAGAAGAGCTTCTCTTGAGGGCTGTGTATGGGATGCTCCCGAAGAACAAAATGAATCAACACCTCATGAAGAAATTAAAGATCTATGCCGGCGCGGAACACCCCCACAGCTCGCAACAACCCAAAACGATAGAGATTTAAATTTATGGTCAAAACAGCCAAACGACTTATCTCCACAGGAAAACGAAAAACAGCAATCGCACGCATCCAGATCCTTCCAGGTGATGGAAAAATTATCATCAACCAACGGCCGATCGAAAATTATTTCGGCCGAGAAACCCTTCACTACGTCATCCAACAACCCTTCGAGGCAACCGGGACCGTCGGAAAATTTGATGTCACTGCCAACCTGCAAGGGGGCGGCCCTTCCGGTCAGGCGGGATCCCTCCGACACGCTATTGCCAAAGGTTTGCTGGCGATGAATGCCGATTATCGAAAGCCCCTTAAAACAGCCGGGTTACTGACCCGGGATTCCCGCATTGTCGAGAGCAAGAAGTACGGCCGACACAAGGCCCGCCGCGGCAATCAATGGACCAAACGATAACATCATGCTGAAGGTCTGTATCCTAGGAGCAACCGGTTACACCGGGCTCGAGCTTGTCCGTCTCCTCTCCGATCACCCACAAGTTGAAATCAAGGCGCTGACTTCGGAGAAGCAGGCCGGCAAGAATTTTTCTGAAGTCTTCCCTGGTTTTCAGGGGATCTGTGACCTAAAACTGCAGCCGTTGCAATCAACCAAGCTCGCCAAAGAGGCGAACTTTATTTTTAGTTGCCTTCCCCACAAGGAATCGATGGCGATTGTCCCTGCCTTTTTAGAAAAGGGGTGTCGGGTGGTTGATCTC
>JAUSKE010000014.1 GCA_030649435.1 Deltaproteobacteria bacterium | reverse complement strand
AGATTGGTTATCAACTTTCCGTTGACCGTGTCGACCGCAATCATCTTGCCGGGTCCCAGTCGTCCTTTTTGAACGACGCGGCGTTCATCGATATCGATCACCCCAACTTCGGAACCCATGATGATCAGGTTTTCGTCGGTCACAATGTAACGGGCTGGCCGCAGCCCATTTCGGTCAAGCAGTGCCCCAACAATCTGGCCGTCGGAGAAGGCCATGGCGGCAGGACCATCCCAGGCCTCGGTGAAGAGGGCATGGTATTCGTAGAACGCTTTGATATCGGGGTCGGTGTCAGTTCTGTTTTCCCACGCCTCAGGGATCAACATCGTGGCGGTATGAAGAACATCTCGTCCTCCCATCACGAGTGCCTCGAGGGCGTTGTCGAAAGAGGCTGAGTCACTCCCACGTGGTTGGATGATTGGGCGAAGGGTCTTGGGGGTTTTGGACCACTCGAAAACCGAGAGCTCCGGTTCGCGGGCCTTCATCCAGTTTCGGTTACCGGCAATGGTGTTGATCTCACCGTTGTGGGCGCAGTAACGGAACGGTTGGGCGAGCGCCCAGGTGGGAAATGTGTTTGTCGAAAAACGTTGGTGGTAGATCGCGAGCGCCGTTTCAAAATCAGGATCTTTCAGGTCCAGATAAAACTCCGGCAGTTGAGGTGCGATACAAAGCGCCTTGTACACAACGGTCCGGCAGGAAAAAGAGGGGATGTAAAAATCATCGAACGAGAGTTCGAGGGCAAGCGCCTCGATCTCTTTTCGGATCGTGAAGAGGACCTGTTCAAAATTAGCCTTGGCGATCGGTCCTGACCTGCCGATCAGGACCTGTTCGATCACTGGTTGATTCTTGGCTGCTTTTTCACCCAACGCCTCCGGGTTGATCGGTACGGGGCGCCAGCCAAAGAGGTGAAGTCCATATTTTTCGATCGTCTCTTCAATGATCTGACGGCATCGTTCCCGAACGAGATCACCTTGTGGAAAAAAGATCATGCCAACGGCCAGATCACCATCTTCCGGCTTTTTGTGACCGAGACGGGTGACTTCCCGTTCAAAAATCTTGTTTGGGATCTGTGTCAGGAGCCCGGCACCGTCGCCGGTCTTGCCGTCGGAAGAAATAGCGCCACGGTGGGTGAGGTTAATGACCGCGGTAATCGCTTTTTCTAGAATGTCGTGGCTCTTGTAGCCTAAGATGTTGGCCACGAAGCCGACGCCACAAGAATCACTTTCTTCGTCGCGATTAAAAAAACCTGCTGGGGCCGGTCGGTCCATTTTCTAACTTCTTTTTTGTTTTTTCTTCCAGGCTTTTTCTTCGGACTTCAACAGCTTCGAGGCATCACTAAACTTTTTCTCTTTGGCTTTGACTTCTTCCTTGAATGATTTTTGGAACTTCTTGAAGGTTGTTTCTAACGCCTCGGAGGAGCTACCAAATTTTTTGGCGATTTCGGGCCAGCTCTGGCCCTTGTTCGTCCGTTCATTGTAAATGGTGGAGAAGGCTTTTCCGGTTAACTGGTGCATTGCCCTGGCGATTGTCTCATCCGCCGGATTGGTCCATCTGAGGGGAGAACCGGCATCGGCTCCAGAAATAATTTTTGGGTAAGCGCTCTTTTGTTTTGCGAATGTTATCGAAGAGACAAGAAGAAGGGTTGCAAGACCAGCGACCAGTATTGAACGCATAAAGCTCCTTTGGATTTGTTGGGGGTTGAAATTATTTTTTGACATGGAGTCCGCATTCTTTGGTTTCTGGATTTTCCCACCACCACCGTCCAGCCCGCTCATCCTCACCCGGTTTTACCGGGCGGGTGCAGGGGGCACAACCGATTGAGGGGTACCCTTTGTCGTGTAAAATGTTGTACGGCACGCCATTCTTTTTGATGTAGGCCCAGACCTGTTCGCTCGTCCAATCAGCGATCGGGTTGATCTTCGCCATGTTGTTGTGGGCGCTATCGACCTCCACCTTGGGGACCGTTGTGCGGGTGACTGCTTGTTGCCGCCGGAGACCGGTGATCCAGGCCTCCAGTTTCGAAAGGGCCCGGTTCAATGGTTCGACTTTCCGAACGCTACAACATTCTTTTCGGTTTTCGATTGAGTCGTAAAAAAGGTTCATCCCCTTGGCCCGAACCATTTTTTCAACGGATTCAGACTGTGGGAACATCACTTCAATGGTGATCTTGTACTTATCCCGAATTTTATCCATCACATCGTAGGTTTCTGGATTGAGGCGGCCGGTATCGAGCGAGAAAATCCGAGCCTTTGGGTCGATCTTGACCATCATGTCGATCAAGACGACATCTTCGGCACCGAAACTGGAGGCGAGGGCGACCTTGGAACCAAACTTCTTTAAAGCCCAGCCGATAACCTCCTGGGCACTCATCTTTTCAAAATCTTCCATGGGGATCCAAAGTCTAGGAAAATTGGGCTATTGTGTCAAGGATGGTTCATCCAAGGCTAGGGGGAAGCTCACACCCACTTGATGGAGCAGCCGATCGGGAAAGAGTTACTGACAGGGCCGTTGTTTATATGACAGTCCGATAGGACTTTCGATCGGCCCTGTAGTACTCTGCAAGTCCGCAAGGTGTCTTCTAAACTACGGACTTGCTAGTAGCTCTGGTGACCGGGTCTCACGCTGCCCGTTTAAATTGCCATTTAAATTCATAATTCAACATGGCTGCTAGTTCGATAAGGCGCGAAAGTTCCTTTTTGTAATTTGTCGTATCCAAGAGCCTGGCCAGCTGAGATAAAGAGGTACCAAGACGCCTAGCTAATTCACGCTTAGACACTTTCGATTTCTTGATAAACTCGTGGAGTTGTTTTGTGACTTCATAAAGAGTTTGCTCTTTAACATATTCAGGATTCTGAGCAATATGCAGCGGCTGATCAAACGGAACGAACTCTTTCTTACCATTCTCGAGAACAAAATAAAATGAATGACGACCTACTTCACTGTCCGGAGCCGCCTCAACAACTTTACTGCGGATCCCTAACGCTGAGTAAGGGCATTCAATCTTTAAACCTGAGGTGTATCTGAGGTGGAAGACTCGCTTCTTGTTATCAATCTCAACTTTTTTGAAGCGCTTATGTTTCATTATAGTTCTCCTTCCTTCTGAAGAGTTTTAATAATTTTCCTTACTCTTCGATTCATTTTCCCATCCATGACTGTAAGAGCTTCATCCAACTCTACTTTGGCAACCAATTTGCCATTCTTTAAAACATGAACATGCCGTGGTGGGTGATCGCCAACCCAAAACTCAAAGATATAACCACCCCGACGAATTCGTCCCATAGGATCTATTAAACGATACCTTAAAAGGTATCACTTAGCAATATTAAATTTTTTACACCCACTTGATCGAACAGCCGATCGGGTGGGATTCGGGGGTGGTGACTGATTGGCCGGAGAGCATTTCGTCCAATGCCTGTCTCAAATAGTGTCGAGTGACCTTTTTCGGCTCTTCGTGGTTGTCATCCAACCGGCCATGAAAATGTAAACAGCGTTTTTCATCAAAGGCATAAATTTCTGGGGTACAGGCGGCGTCGTACAGTTTCGCAACAGTCTGTGTTTCGTCCCGGAGGTAGG
>JAUSKE010000109.1 GCA_030649435.1 Deltaproteobacteria bacterium | reverse complement strand
GACTGTTTCCGTCATCTTCGCCGGTTTGGTCGGCGCCATTGTCTGGGACCTTCTGACCTGGTGGTGGGGGTTACCAACATCCAGTTCTCATGCCTTAGTCGGTGGTTTTGTCGGGGCGGCAATCAGCAAGGCCGGTGTCGGCGCCTTGATCGCCAGTGGCCTCACCAAGATCTGTATCTTCATCCTTGTCTCTCCCCTGATGGGGATGGCGTTGGGCTTCGTCATCATGACGGCGGTTAATTGGCTTTTTCATCGTTCGTCCCCTTCGCGGGTCGACAAATATTTCCGCCGCCTCCAACTTGTCTCGGCGAGCCTTTACAGTCTCGGACATGGCGGCAACGATGCACAAAAAACGATGGGGATTATCGCCATCCTCCTTTTTTCAACGGGGCACTTGGGCGAAAAATTCTACGTCCCAATCTGGGTCATCTTTCTCTGCCATCTGGCGATCGCCATGGGAACAATGTTCGGTGGTTGGCGGATTGTGAAGACGATGGGGATGAAGGTAACAAAACTCCAACCGGTCGGTGGCTTCGCCGCAGAAACCGCCGCCGCAACAACACTCTTTATGGCGACCTTTGCCGGGATTCCGGTCAGCACCACCCACACCATCACCGGGGCAATCATGGGGGTTGGCGCGACACGACGGTTGTCAGCAGTCCGGTGGGGGATCGTCAATTCAATCTTGATGGCCTGGGTCCTAACAATCCCGGCCTCAGCCCTTGTCGCCGCCCTCACCTACTACGGGCTCCAACTTTTACACTAAGGAAAAAGAAATCGACCACTTGCAATCGGCAGGGAGAAGACCCCGTCTGCGGAAGGTCCGTAGACTTCCGGCGAGATCCCACTCCCTACCCCCGAAATTTCGCGTACCATGTCGGAGGACCTGGAGGGGATGGGGTCCTCTCCCCGAAGCAGGGTCCCGTCATCGAAACTGCTCCGGACCGCAATCGGTGAACGGCGATAAGAAATGGCCTGGGCCCCTCCTCCCTCGCCCCCGCCGAGAAGACCACTCCCCGGTAAAGCTGCCGGAGCGACCGGAGGAGCCGAGGCAGGCGGCGGTGTCTTATCGGGGGGCTCTTCCCCTTCTTCATCTCGAAATGACTGAAAATCCTGTTCCTGAAAATGACCGGTCACCGGGTCGATCACCGTCACGGTATGACGGCCATCCGCATAGACCAGATCCAGAACCACTTCATCGGTAGAAACCCGCCTCACCAAAATATTAGTCAACTTCAACACAGAGCGATCTTGTGTTGTTCCATCGGCCCTTCGAATGGGGACAAAAGCAAGAGGAGGCGTCGTTGTCGGGTCAATCAGCGAGTGTTCCCTTAACAACTCTTCTCCCTCGGCTAACCCAATATGATGGAGTCGTCCCTTTTCGTCCCGAACATTCACCCAACCAAAAACCCGATCCCCTTCATGCTGGACAACAACATCCCTGATAACCCCCTCTTTTGTCCGGCGGATCAGGACCTTCGTCTCGCCCCTTTTGTAAAAATTGACCTCATCGGCCGGCTCACTAACTCGATCGAGCGTGAGGATCCCATCCGGATCGCCAAAGTCACCAGCGACCTCATGGAGCAGTCTTCTGACCTCATCAAAATTCCCCCTGGCGGTGACCTCCCAACCCTCATCGCCCGCATCGCTCGGAGCAATCTGAAAAAGGAGTTCTTCATCCCGCTGATTTCTTCCCGAAAGAGTGAGCGAGTGATCTTCGTGATTATAAGAAAGGTCGGCACCCCGATGGATCCAAGATTGAACTGTTGGGCTTGGTAAAGCACTACCCGTGAAGGTCAGGTATCGCTCTCCCTCCTTGTCATAAATCAAAAGACGTTGGGGCTGCCCCCGAAAGCTTAGGACGGCAACATCATAGTCCGGGCTCGCGTACCCTGCCACTTGGTAAAATCCCCCCTCGGCAAATTCCGGATCGATAAATCTCAGCAAGGTTGCAAAATAGTTCCCCATGGGGGTAACAACATCTCCCGTTCCGGTTCCCTCAACACCAACAACAACGCCCGTCGCTGGGAGCAACCCTTGTTGTATCGAAGTGAGCCCTGCCTCCAGGACAAAAATAAAACCACTGTGATGAAAGGTTGGCCCCTGCGGCCAGGCCACTTCGACCGGTGGTGGGATGGTGGGGTCCAGCGCCGAAAGGATCACCTCTGGCGAGAGCCGACCGTTTTCAGAGACAGGATCATTGAACCAACCGTACTGTTCGATCGCACTGATAATGGGCGGCGAAAAATGGAATGTGAGCCCCTTTGTCACGTTATCTACCACTAATGCCACCGAATCCCCCCTGACGGTAAAGTCCATCCCGTTATAATCAAACGTGGCATAAGCCGGAGGTCTGTCGGCCGGGTCCCCACGCCCGGCATGAATCCCATCCCACTCCACTTGATACTCCTGTTGCTGCCTGAGCATCGCGGCGGCCAGTTTTAAAAAATGGGCAAGATCGGCATGGGTATAACCGTGTGCACGGACAAACTGGTTATCGGCGACCATTTGGTCTCTCGTCACCGCAGAATCCGAGAGCCAAGGAGGGACAACACTGACGAGACGGGTGGAACGGAGGAGTTGACCACTGGCATCGATCGGTCCTAGAAGATCAGAAAGAGTTTCTGCCGCTGCCTGGAGTGCTTCACGAATATCTGTATCCGTGGTGTGAGTCCGTACAAAGCCGAGGACGGCTCGAAGCCCCTCACGAACATTTTTGTCGTTGTGGAGCCGGGCGGCATTCCCTTCCGCCAAGTAATTGATCCCCTCTGCAAAGCCGTGGTATTGGTCATCAGAAAGAGGAACCGATTGGCCACTTGCGGCAAGTTGTCTTATAATCCGCTCGGCCTCATCAACAATCCGGACCCCCTGATCAAAAGTCAAAGCCACAAATTCCTCCCTTGGCCGTCCTTATCGGCCTCGGAGGTGCGGCGTTGCGGGGTATTTTGGGTTTAATAAACTGGGGTTAACCGCTGGTCCCGAGCTTCATCCAGATAGTGCCTGGGCCACTGTCGCCGGTATCACTGTAGATGATCCAAAGATTGTCGATGACGCCGGTCGGTTCATCGATCGGTCC
>JAUSKE010000003.1 GCA_030649435.1 Deltaproteobacteria bacterium | reverse complement strand
AAGGAGAGATAGATCCCGTGGCATCGGTGTTGGGCAAAAATATTACAACCTTTGAGAGCCATTGAGAGAGCGCCCGCATTGAACTCTTGCGCGATGGAAAGATAAATCGGAAACTGAAAGAGTTTTTTATCATAAGCCTCTTTCACCTTGTATTCAAAATGCCGCACAAAGCTACCTCGCCGGAACATTTCAAGACTGAATTCCGGTCCAAAATGTTTGGCGAGTTCTGGGATGATACCTAAAGAAGGGGATCTCATATCGAGTAGCGTGTTCTGGAGATTTTTTTAGAGAGGATTTTATCTCTGATAAAATTCAAGGTGTTCGTGCCGAACCTCTTTTCAATCATCCCCTGATAGGAAGCTCCGCCAAAATATTCCTGAAAGGCGCCATCTCTAAATTTCAATATATCTTCAGCGGTCAACCGCTCATTCCTGAGTGGTAGGGCATCAGGGGCAAAAAATCCGTACTGTCCCCATTTTTCTGGAAGGGGATAATTCTTTTGTTTGGCCATTTCATAATAACCTGTCCCCGGATAGGCCATCATGACGAAAAAATTGGCGTATTCGGTATTCATCTCCTTGGCCAGATTGAGCGTTGCCTGCATTGATTCAGGGGTATCTTGAGGAAGACCAAAAACATAATTGCCACCCACACAGAGTCCTGCTTTTCGAACTGTGTCGGCGGCTTTTTTGATCTGTGCAATCGTCTGTTTTTTGTGTACTGAGGCAAGAATTTCATCACTTCCGGATTCAAATCCCATAAAGACCCAATTGATCCCTGCTCTTTTCATCAGTGACATGAGGTGGGCATCAACGCGGTCCGTCCTGCCAAAACACCACATGTTGACCTTGTCGCCTAATCCATAGCGAATTAAGGTTTCACACAGCTCCTCCACCCTTTTAAAGTTAACCGTAAAGGTGTCATCGATGATCTCCACATGCTTCACCTTATATTCGTTCACCAGCAAGCTTAGTTCTTGCGCCACCCGTTCAGGGTCCCGGTATCTTTTTGTATATTTTTCATAGACAACATTAACAGAACAGTAATCACATTGAAACGGACAGCCGTAAGAAGTGTGGAGCAAAGAAAAGCCAGACAGGTCAAGATTATAATCCCACGTTTGCCAGTGATGAGCGCGGTATTTTTTCATCGGAAGGAGATCCCAAGCGGCAAAAGGAAGCTCATCAATATTTTTAAAAGAGTCTGCCCGGGCGTTCTTAATCACTTCACCATTTTTGAGATACCAAACTCCCTTGATGTTAAAATCATCCTTCTGGCCCTTCTTGAGGCCCTTTAAAAGCTCCAACGTTGGGTAATACCCTTCTCCCTGAATCACAAAGTCGGCCGTTCCTTCTTTAACCGTCTGTTCCGGGATTGCTGAGGAATGATGCCCTCCGATCATTGTCTTGACTCCAGGCATTTTTTCTTTCACCAATCGGAGTGTCTTTTCGGCGGCGGTCATCTTTGTGGTGAAGGCGGAGAGGCCGAGGAGGATCGGGTCGTATTTTTGGATTTCTGCAATGGACTGCTCCGGTGTCCAGAATTCTGCTTCGGCATCGATGATGGCTACAGAGTAGCCAAATTGACGAATGAAAGCGGCAATCATGGCAATCCCCAAGGGTTGCGCGACCGTTGCCAACTCGTTCAGTTTGGCAAACTGTTCAAGGCGATTACCAGGATTGACGAGTAAAAGGTCGACCTTAGTTCCCATGACGAAGAACCTCGACTATTTTTAAGTTAGTGGGGTGCTTGAAACCACCTTCACTATCCACTTTTTGGTCTACTGTATCCGGGAAGACAAAGAGATGGGTTTCGCCAATCCCCATCAAGACCTTATGATCTGCCCGTTCCCCGTCCCGCCACTGATGGATTTTTTCCTTCTCACCAGGCTTTAACTTCTTTTTGAGGACGAAGGTGGTATCAATGGAGGCCCGTGGTTCCGACCCCGGTTCACGATGGGAGGAATGCAGTGTTGCAAAATCGGCCAGAGCAATGAAACCCTTGCGGTAGTAGTTGCCGCCCAGCTTTTTATACTTTGCCGCAATTGCGGCACCAGCGGCATAACTCGGAAGTGGTTTCAACCAGTCATCCTGAAAATCTGAGGGGGGCTCATAAAAGTCGACAAAGTTTCTTTCCGTATCCCCAAAGAGAGGGAGTTGGGTCGTAACACTTTCGGAGGATTCGCCGGCCCAGCTGTCGGAATGGATATCTTCTGTAGGGTGATGCCTCTTCAAATTAGCCTGATTCACTTCGCCAAATTTGATCCTCAAATTGAGGGGAACATGCCAGGAGACAATGAGGTCGTCAATTTTGAGTGACCGAATAATGGCGGCGTAGGCTTGGACGAGCGCGTTGTACTCCAAAATGGTGTGTCTCTTGGGGACGAGCATGCCGTTGGGAGTCAGATTTTTTATCTCTTGTTCATGCTTCACACAGTTTGCGAGCAGCTCATGCTCATCCAGAATGAGTTTGTTGCCCGGCAAGCATTTTGAGACGTAGAGAGCGGCGGCATGTTTGAGGTGCTCCCAGAGAGTTGGTTCAATTTTGAAGGTTGAAATCAGCTTCGAAGGGCGCTCACAAGGAGTACGATGACTTAATTCGTCAAAGGCTTCGAAACGGGTTTGTAGGTCACTCATCGGAACAACTCCTTTCTTTTTCTGTAGACTATAAAAGAGGCGGCAGATCCTCTATCGTGTTGATGACTTTATCGGCTCGCCCCAAAAACTCTTTTTTCAAAGTTGAACAAATGGCGACACAATCCATGCCGGCCCTTTTGGCTGATTCAATCCCTAAAGGGGCATTCTCTATCACAAGACAGGAGTCAGGTTCAATACCAAGCTTTGCTGATGCCCGGAGGTAAGGTTCGGGGGATGGTTTATCCTCCTGACCTGTTTCTCCAGTGATGATGGCGTCAAACTGACCTAAAAAATCGGTGGGGACAGAACCATCCAGTCTCTTCCGGCTTGCCCCGGTGACGAGGGCGAGGGGATAAGTTTTCTTTAATTCATGGATGAGCGATTCGACACCAGGGTATAATTCAAAGGAATGGTGTGACAGGTAGTGGTTTTCTTTCAGGCGACTCAACTCATCGGCTAGGTTTTCCGGTTTGCCAAACACTGCGAGCAACGTCTTCGCGACATTGGTAGGGCTTTTCCCCTCGAGGGAAAAGTAATCCTCTCTTTTGATCGTCATGCCAAATTGGTCGAAGGCATAAACCCAGGCGAGGTAATTGCCCTCCATCGTCTTTCCGAGGACACCGTCAAAGTCAAAGAGCAGCGCTTTATACTTTTTCACTGAACTTTTCTAGAATCTCTTTTTTGAGCTGAACCCCAAGACCAGGTTGATCGGGGATGCCGACAAAGCCATCTTTTACTTGGAGTGGTTCGATGAACAGTTCTTCGTAAACGGCATTGCCGGATGTGTCCCACTCGAGCCATCGGGTGTTAGGGGTGCTCGCCATGAGGTGAAGGGTCGCGGCGAGTAAAACTCCTGAGGAAAAATTATGCGGAGAAACTTCAACACCATAACTTTGGGCGAGTGTGCAGATATTTTTAGTTTCAAGCAATCCTCCCGCACGGCCGATGTCTGGCATCGCAACGTCGATCGCTTTTTGATCGAAGAGCTGCTTGAACCCCTCCAGACCAAATTCATTTTCGCCGGCGGCAATTGGGATTTTTGTCCGTGACCGAAGAGTTGTGAAGGCTCGAATAGGGGAGGGCTTGAGCGGTTCTTCGATCCAAAAAGGGTTGTATGGCTCCCAGAGTCGGGCTGCCTGGAGTGCCTCGAGCGGTTTATAACCGGCGTTCAGATCGATCATCAAAGGAGTTTTGCTTCCGGCAACTTCGCGCAGGGCCTTGACCCGTTCGGTTTCAGACTGAGGCGATTCACGACCAATATGCGCTTTGATCGCATGAAACCCCATTTTGAGAATCCGTTCTGCATTTTTTGCCATTTTGACTAAATCTTTTTCCCAGTAGATGTCGCTGACATACGCCTCAAGCTTGTCGCGATAAAGCCCTCCCAAGAGTTGATAGACAGGAACGTTCAGGGCCTTGCCCTTGATATCCCAACAGGCCATTTCAATGGCGCTAGCGGCACAAACAGCGGAACCTTTTCTTTCAAAGTAGACCTGGTCTTCCAAAAGCTTTTCGCGGACCATTTCGATATTCATCGGATCCAAACCACGGGCCGCCTCTGCCATCTGTCCTTCAAGGATTGATTTGACAAGGACTGCGTTGCCAACCCCTTCACCAAGTCCAGTGATCCCTTCATCCGTTTCAACTTGAACTAGGGTGTGGCTCCTGACGTTGAACCCACCACGGGAAATCGCCATGGTTGCGTTTAGCTTCTTCTTGAGGAAGATTACTTTGACATTGGTAATCTTCATGAGCGTGCTTTCTGGCTTCTCCCCTTGATTCGGAGGAGAGAGAGTCGATCTTTAGTCTTCATTTTTGTCCCATTTTTAAGGGTCTGGCCTGACTGGATCTCGCCTGCTTCGAGAAGAGGATTCCCCGATTCATCAATAATCTGACCACGGCAAGGACTGACGATTTCATTTTCATCCGGCCGAAAATCGTTTTGAAACTGATGATCATCGGTATAGGTCTCGAACGAGATGGCATAGTCTTCGGCAAAGTGAGAGAGTTCTTTAGGCTCTGCCGATTCTTGAAAGTGAAAATAGTTGAAGCGCTTTAAGTCGTTTGTTTCCATCTCCGAAAAACCCTCATAGCCATGGTATTCTCGACCATAGGTATCATTCAGGCGAACAAGATCAGTTTTGTTAGGAGGACTCTCAATCTCGATTAATTCAATCCCCTCCGATGAAAGGGCTTTGGTGGAATGAAAAACAGATTTCTCAATGATGAGGCCAGCAGGAGAGGTTAGGTAATTCCGATGCTGTAGGGTATTGCAAAATGCCTTTCCAGAAAGAAGGACGAGTGAGGTCCTTTTAAGGGGATGACAATGCATTGAGGTAGAGTGTCTCCCCTTAATTTTAAGAAACCAGATCGCGACATGCTCATTTTCAAAGATGAGGTACTCATACCCCCACGGTTTCATAACGACGCAATTCCGATAGTCCTTGGGCTGTTGTCTTTCGACGATCTTTCGGGTGGTGACGAGACGGTCCAAGGTCTGCCGGTCCCGTTCTGACTGTTTGATCCTTTTGACGTTGACGTCCATGCGAGGCGTTTCTACAAAGACTGACCGGGGCGTCGGAGGTAATCTTCATAGGTGAGGCGGATTCCTTCTTCCAGTCCCACCTTTGGTTTCCATCCTAGTTTACTAATCTTGCTGATATCCTGAAGCTTGGTCATCACCCCGTCGAGCTTGGTGGTGTCATAAGTAATCTCCCCCTGGTAACCGACTACCTTTTGGATGGTCTCCGCCAATTCCCGAATGGTGTGATCCTTGCCAGTGCCAATGTTGATTGGTTCATTGGCAACATTGTTCTCTAGAAGGAAGAGACAGGCATCAGCGCAGTCATCGGCGAAGAGAAAATCCCTAGCCGGCCGGCCGGTTCCCAAAATCACAACTTGGTTTTCTTTGTTCAGCTTCGCCTTGTGGAATTTTCGGATGAGGGAGGGGATCACCGGTGAGTTCAACGGTTCATATTTTTGATTAATCCCGTAAATGTTGGTCGGGATCACAGAGAGAAAGTCGGTTCCATACTGTTTGTTGTAAGCCTGGCACATCTTCATCCCGGCGATCTTGGTAATGGCAAACTCCTCGCTTGTTGGTTCAAGACTGCCGGAAAGAATCGCCTCTTCCTTCATCGGCTGAGGGGCCATCTTGGGATAGACGGAAGAACAACTGAAGAAAACAAGTTTCTTGGCCTCCGTCAAAAAGGCCATATGGATAATGTTCAATTGGATCATCAGGTTTTCGTAGACGAAATCGGCGCCGTAGGTATCGACGGCGTAGAGCCCCCCCGTTTTTCCGGCGGCAAGAAGGACATAGTCTGGCTTTGTTGCCTCAAAAAAAGATTGGACCTGCCGGGAATCCTTCAGATTTAATTCTGAATAAGTTGCCGTGATGAGGTTCTTGTACCCCTTTGATTTCAACTGTCGCACGAGGGCAGAACCGATGAGGCCGGTATGACCCGCGACGTATATTTTTTGATTTTTGTCCATCGAATGACTAGAGGAAATAGTTAACAACGGCCCTCATGAAATCACCGTTGTTGTTGTAGTGGGGGGAGGTAATCAGGTTTCCATCCACAACAACGGGGGCCTTGTGCTGGTAATCAGCTCCAGAGTTTCGGACATCCGCCTCAATGCTCCAGTAGGCGGTCATCTTTCGCCCCTTGGTCACGCCAGCAGAGATCAGGATCCACGGCCCATGACAAATGGCGGCAACGCACTTTTTCTTTTCATCCATCTTTCGTACAAAGTCGAGGACTTCAGGTAAAAGTCGGACTCGATCGGGGGCCTCGAAACCTCCAGGGAGGAGAACGAGGTCATAGTTATTGGTATCAAGCTTGTCAGTGGCGATATTGGCCCGGGCAGGGACACCGTATTTACCATAGGCTACCTGCCCATCCTTAGTAGCGATATCGACGGTGAATCCGGCCTCGAGGAGTCGGTAATACGGATAAATAAGTTCCTCATCCTGAAAACCGGCGGCGGTGATGATAACAGCACGTTTACTCATTTTATCTTCCCAAATATTTAGGCAGCATGTTTTCGGGCGAGTTTATGTTTCAACATGTCGTGGATATGATCGACAGTCTCTTGTCCAAAACGTTCTTTGACGTAAGAGAGATAGCGTGGGTGGGTAAAAAATTTAACAAACGCCTCGTCTCGGAAAGCGAGAACTTGGCCAGCCGCTAAAGTGTCTGTTGGCAAGGGGAGTGATTCATAAGAATGCTGGGAGTAGCCGATCCAGGTTTCCGGGAGCTTCCATTTCTTATCGACCGCCATCTTGTAGAGAGCGGAGCCTGGGTAGGCCATGGCGGAGTAGAAATTGGCCCAATCGGGACAAAGTTCAATCGCCATGTCGAGCGTTTCTTGCATCGATTCCATCGTGTCATCCGGGAGACCAAAGATAAAATTAGCCCCGATACAAATGCCGGCATTGCGGATCTTGTCGCAAACTTCTTTGATATCTTTTTTGCCAAAACTCTTATCGACCCCATCCCGAACATACTTGCTGGCCGATTCGATGCCGATGGCAAGCCAGTTAAAACCGGCCTTTTTAAGCTTTTCGAGCATGCTGTCTCTGACCGTATCGATACGGGAATAGGCCCAGATGTTGAACTTGAGCCCTCGCGCGATGATCTCATCGCAGATTCCAATAACATGTTTTTCGTTGAGGACGAACATTTCATCCTCGATCTTGATGTTGCGGACACCATATTTGGTCGCCAACAATTCCATTTGGTCAACGACCAGCTTTGGACTCCAGGCCCGGTAACTGTTGACCTCTTCCTTCATCCCAATTCCTTTTTCACCCGCCTTGAAGGGCGCTTGGATACAGCAGAAGGAGCAGTGATACGGGCAGCCCAAGGTAGTATATAAGGAGGCGTATGGTTGGCGTTGAAGATCGCCAAAGCAGTGCCAGTTATGGGCGCGGTACTTCTCCATCGGTAAAAGGTCCCAGGCCATCATTGGCATTTCTTTATCGAGATCCTTGATGAGTAACGCTGGGGGATTGGAGGAGACCTTGTCCCCGTTCCAGTACCAGAGACTTTTAACGGAGGAGTAATCGGGTTTAGGGGAACTCATTACCTGAAGGAGCTCAAGAAAGGTAATCGGTCCTTCACCGTCACAGACAAAATCAACCTCTTCTTCACGAAGAGTCTGTTCCGGGAGGGCGGAAGGATGGGTCCCTGAGATAATAATTTTTTGATCGGGGAGAAGTTTCTTGATCGCCTTGCAAGTTTCACCAGCACCCGGCATATTTTGGGTGGAGGCAGAGGGTTGATGACCGTAAACCATCATCGCCACAAGGCGTGGATTCTCTTGCTTGACTCGTTTTGCGACTTCATTAAAATCGAGCTCCTCAGCACCTGCATCGATGATTTTAACGGAGCATCCTTTATTCCTCATGTAAGTAGCGATAAACCCACACCAGACGGGGGGTTCAACGGCCGTTAATTCATTTCCAAGATCCTGATAGATCTGGCGTCGCCCGCAGGGGTTAACTAAGAGTAGATCGAGTTGGCTCATAATAAGGCTCCCTTGTTTATTTTAATCGGTTTTAGCTAACTAAAAAGCGTGTTGTCAATCATTTCGCAGAGGATGTGGCCCACCATAATGTGGCATTCCTGAATGCGAGCTGTCTCAGCAGAGGGGATTTCCAGACAGCGGGTCATCTCGGAAATCTTTCCTTTCTTGTTGCCGGTCCACCCATAGACGGTCATGCCTATTTTTTTGGCCTCGTCGATGCACTTAAGGATATTTTTTGAGTTACCGCTGGTAGAAATCGCAATAAAAAGGTCTTTTTTCTGTCCCAAGGCCTGCAGCTCCCTGACCAGAGAATCGCTGTAATCATAATCATTTCCAATCGCCGTGACAGCCGAATTGTTGCACCCCAAGGCGATGGAGGCGAGGGGGGCTCGATCCTTTTTAAAACGGGAGATAAATTCGGCGGAGAGGTGAAGAGCATCAGCAAAACTTCCCCCGTTTCCGGCAAAAATAAGCTTTCCACCATTACGAAGGACGGAGATAGCACTTTCAGCTATTTCTCCGATCAAGGTAAGTATCTCTGGCGAATCCAACAGTTTCTTTTTGGTGTCGATCGATTCGTGGATTAACTCTGGGATCGTCTTCATGAAATGACTCCATCACTGCGATCATTGGGTTGATAAACAATAATCTGGCTTCCTTGGTTCTCAAAGCGGATCGGGACACGAAGAAATCCCTTCAATTTTTCATGGATCCTAGGATGGTCCTCCGGTTTGGCGAAGAGCATCATAAAACCGCCTCCACCCGCACCGAGTAGCTTTCCACCAATGGCGCCAGCACTCAAGGCGGCCTCATAAATTTCGTCAATACGAGGCGAAGAAATCTTAGAGGTCAGGCTTCGCTTGAGTTGCCATCCTTCATTCAGAAGTTTGCCGAAGTTGGAAAGGCCATCATGACTACAGAGGATGGAAATCCCCTCATCGACCATTTCGCGCATCCTCTTCAACTCTTTCTGTTTGGCCCCCGTTTGGGCCACTTGATCCTTGGCAATCTCAGAAGCGATTCTTGAAAAACCGGTAAAGTAGAGGAGCAGGTGATCCTGAAATTCCTCGAGGCGTTTCGGGTTCATGATGATCGGACTCACGCTGATATCCTGGTTGGGCAGAAACTCGATTTTGGAAAGACCACCGAAGGCGGTTGAGACCTGATCCTGACAGCCGACATTCTCTTGCAATACCGTTTGCTCAACATGAATTGCTTCTTTGGCCAGCTGCATCTTGGAGGGCATGACATTCTTGAGGGCATAGAGGGCGTGGAGGAGACCAACAGTAAAGGCCGAGCTGGAACCGAGTCCCGTTCTTGCCGGCAGATCACCGTCATGGTGGATTTCAATCCCTTCCTCAACCTTCATAAAGGAAAGGGTTCCGCGCACCGCTGGATGTTCAATCTCCTTGTTCGATTTCACCAGTTCCACTCTGGAATAGGCGACGCGGCTCTTGTGGTCAAAGAAGGGGGGGAGGTAACGACACGAAATATAACAGTACTTGTTGATCGTCGTGGCGAGGACTGCGCCGCCATGCTCTCGATACCAGACCGGGTAATCGGTACCGCCGCCGAAAAAAGACATCCTAAAAGGTGTTCGAGTGATAATCATTGGTTACCGAACCATCCCAGTTTGCTTCGTGATAACATCGTGAAGCGCCGCCCAGGCCGGAGGAACAACATCGTCCGGAAGTGCTTTTTCATCAAAAAACTGAAGCGCCTCACTCTCGTGGGAAATCTGCATGGTTCCAGAGATCATCTTGGCTTCAAGTAAAACATCCACGAGGTGGACGACGTCGCCGTTATCCTGAAAAGTAACAATCCGGTTTTCTGGCTCCGAATAGATGCCGATAAATTTAGTAATCTCAACATCAAGACCGGTCTCCTCTTTGACTTCCCTCAAAGCTGCCTGGGTGACCGACTCCCCCGGTTCAATCTTGCCGCCGGGAAGTCCCCATAAACTACAATCGCTTCTTTTTTCCATCAGGATCCTGTTTTTATTGTCACGGACCACAACACCGACACCAACGCGAACGCGTGTTTTTGCATCCGCTTTCTTCTTGGCGTACATTTTATGAGAGATCAGGTTAAACATTTCCATAAACGGATCGTTTCAATATTGTGTAACACTTGATCAGCTCCTTAATCCCCCGGGCCAGTCCCCAATCTGGACGGTATCCGGTAGCGAGGATCCTCTGGTTGGAAACAATATAATCTCTCTTGTCCGGGTCCTCTCCAATCGGTGCCTCCATGTAGACAAACTGGGGGAGCTGTTTCTGGATCTCCTGACAGAGTTCCACCTTAGAAAGATTCGCATCCTCCAGACCGACGTTGTACGGCTTATCCTTCATTGAGTCAAACTTTTCAATACCGTGGAGGAAAACTTTCACGACATCTCGCACATGGATATAATTTCGCTTGAAATGCCCTTCAAAGAGGACGACCGCTTTATCCATGACGGCCCGATGAACGAAATCGTTGACCAATAGATCGAGACGCATCCTCGGTGAGACACCGAAAACAGTCGCAAGCCGGAAACTGATCGCATTCCCTCTATCGAGCACAACCTGTTCCGCCTTCACCTTTGTTTCACCGTAGAGTGAAAGTGGTTTTAGGGGAGAGTCTTCGGTACACATCTTTCCCTTTTCGCCGATCCCGTAACCGCTGTTGGTGACCGGGAAAAGTATCTTTTGAGAAGGGGAGGCGAGACGGCAAAGGAGACGGACCGCCTCGTAGTTAACCGTGACGGCGGCGGTCTTGTCCAGGTTGCAGAGTGGGGCGCCGACCAACGCTGCCAGTGGAATGACAATATCTTTGTCCTTGAGAAGTTTCTTTACGAGTTCTTCATCCCGGCAATCCCCTTTGACGATCTGGAATTTTTCATCACCGCAGCAATCCAAAAGGCTCGTTTGGCCATGGAAAAAATTATCGAGGACGGTGACTTCAAACCCTTTCTCCAAAAGGGTTTTGCAAAGAACTGAACCGATATACCCGGCACCACCTGTGATTAAGACGCGCATCGTTTATCTCCTTTTTCAAGAAACCATCGGTAGGTTTTTTCTAATCCCGATTTCAAATCTGTTTTTGGAGACCAACCCAACCGGCGAATTGCCGAGGCCTCCAGAAGCCTCTTGGGGGCCCCGTCCGGCTTAGTAAGATCCGAAACGACCTCTCCCTGAAAACCGACGACCTTGGCAATCAAGTGGGAGAGTTCACGGATGGTGCAGGGTCTATCGGCGCCGCCGATGATTGGTTCCGCTTGATCATACCGATGTAGACGCAGATCGCAGGCCTCGGCGAAGACGTCGATA
>JAUSKE010000002.1 GCA_030649435.1 Deltaproteobacteria bacterium | reverse complement strand
CATCGACTTTAGCCCAATGGTGGTCATTTTTATCCTGATCTTCATCCAAACCACCCTCGTTGGCATGCTCTTTGAGTTTGGATCAAAATTCTTCAAACATTAGCCAAGGGTGCTTCACCCATGGCTTTAATTCATAAAGATTTTGTATTGACCTATCCCTCAACAGCCATTACTATGGTGACTAAAGTCCCTAGTGCTGGTGGGGATTGGAGACCCTAAAAAATCATGCCTATTTACGAATACAAATGCTCAAAATGCTCTCAAGTCTTTGAGATATTTCATAAAATTACTGAAAAAAAGGCTCAGAAATGTGCCCGTTGTGGATCGCGGTTGGAGCGCCTTATTTCTCAGACCTCATTCGCACTGAAGGGAGAGGGTTGGTACAAGGACGGTTACACCAAAAAATCGGCTTCGCCTGCCCACCCTACAGAGAAGAAAAAAGAAATCGAAAAGAAGGACGTTAAAAAGGAGTGATTCTTGGTTGATCGAATTGAACGACCTGATTCTCCCCTCCACCGCATTTTGGAGGCAGACAAAAGCGGTGATGAAGAGAAACAGCGACGGCAATTTTCAGAGGAGGAAGAGAAAAAGGATTCGTTCGGCAAAAAACCGTCGTGGGAAAAAATAATTACCAAACCGATGAAGGCCCGTGGCAGCAACCCACTCCTGACAAAAGAGGAATTGTCCCGGTCGATGATGATTCCCGACGAGGAAGAGGAATCATGGACGTGGCGCCTGCAACATCAACCGCTGGTCGCCCTAGGGATCCTCGATATCGATGCCAAGCCGAGGTGGGGAATGATCGCCACTTACCTCTTGGGCCTAGGGGGACTAGTTATCAGCGCCCTTCTCTTCGTGAGGGTCTTTTACCCCTAGTGTAATTATGGCTTCCTTCGAACCAAAACCGTTTGGCCGTTATGTGCTCCTCGAAAAGCTCGCCGTGGGTGGCATGGCAGAGATCTACAAGGCGAAGACGTACGGCGTTGATGGATTCGAAAAACTTCTGGCGATCAAACGGATCCTTCCCCATTGTGCCGCCGACAAAGAATTCATTAACATGCTCGTCGACGAAGCGAAGCTGACCGTTCTCCTTTCTCACGCGAATATCGTTCAGGTTTACGACCTGGGAAAGGTCGGAGACGACTACTTTATCTCCATGGAGTACATCAACGGCACCAACATGAGGGAGTTGATGCTCCGTTCCATCAAGAGCGAAGAGAAGATGTCGGAGGATACCGCCGTTTATATCATCAGCGAGGTCTGTAAGGGACTCGATTACGCCCATCGAAAGGCCGATAATGAAGGAAACCCGCTGAGTATTGTTCATCGTGACATCAGCCCCCAAAACATCCTGATCTCTTACGAGGGAGAGGTTAAAATCGTCGATTTCGGGATTGCCAAGGCGGCCCATAACGTCTCGCATACCATGGCCGGCATCCTTAAGGGAAAGATCGCTTACATGTCTCCCGAGCAGGCGTTGGGCAAGCCGATCGACAACCGAACCGATATTTTTTCAACAGGCGTCGTTCTCTACGAACTCTTAACGGGAGAAAAACTTTATCAAGGAGACACCCAATTCGAGGTTCTTCGCAAGATCCGGTCCACTCGAGTTGGCCTGTCAGCCCTTCCCGATTCGATCCCAGGCCCACTGAAGGGGATCATGATCAAGGCGCTCGCCTATCAGGCCAAGGATCGATACCAGACAGCCGGTGACTTTCAACTGGATTTGACAAAGTACCTCTACTCCTCCTACACCGATTTTTCACCGCGCCACCTCTCAAAGCTTGTCCAAAAATATTTTGCGACAGAATTAAAAGAAAAACGAAAAGAGCCGGCCCTCACGATTGATGAAAAAACCAGATCAGTCATCATTAAAGAAGCGGCCAAAGAAGAGATTGTCGTCAAAAGGGAGGAGTCCGGTGCCGATATCGAGATCTCCCGAGAAACCCCCGTGGCGCAAACTTCCCCCTCTCTTTCCAAGAAAAAGTCAAAAGCCTTACCGATCGGACTGACACTTCTTGTCCTGATCGCAGCAGGTGTAGGTTTGATGCTTCTCAAAGGAAAGGGGGGGTCAAAAGTAGAGCCCGAAAAAATAACGACCAAGCAACCACCGATCGAGACTAAAACGCCCGACATGGAGGCTGGGCTGGGAACCATCCAGATCACAACAGATCCGGCGGGGGCCCATATTTTTCTCGACAACAGTGCCACAGGGCAAGTCACACCAGCCACCCTCAAAAGCCTCAAGGTTGGTGACAGTTATAAAATCAGGGTCTCCAAGGAAAAATACCGTGACATGGAAAAGGAGATTACCCTCGTTTCCGAACAACCGCTCCTCGTCGAGGGAAAGCTACAACCCCTTTCTGTCGGTATTTTAGAAATTGTTTCCAACCCCGCCGGAGCAAAAATTTTTATGGATGGACAAAATTTGGGACGCGAAACGCCAGCGCGTGTTGACAACCTGGAACTGAATAAACCGTACCAGCTTAAACTCACCAAGGATCAGTTTGGAGAATGGAACAGTGCCGTCGAAATTAAGGGGTTTGATCCGGTTAAGTTGGAGGCTTCGCTAACCCCTCTTCCGAAACCAGCCCCAATACCGGTCCCAGCCACCCCCAAGCCTCCGGCCCCTCCACAGGTGGCGATTAAAAGGGAATTGAAAACTGTGGCCCCTTCTGCTCCACCACCTCCTCCTCCAGCGCCGGCAAGGGTTGAGCCAACACCGACACCGCAACCGGTGGTCGAGGAGGCTCCCAAGGGCCCTTTCAAGTATGGGAGTCTCTCCATGAAGTCGGAGCCATCCGGGGCTGAGGTTTACGTAAATGGAGAATTCAAGGGAACCACCCCTCTCAAGGCAGAGAACGTCGTCCCCGGTAATGTGAAGCTCGTCGTCTCAAAAGAAGGATTCCTAAAATACAACACACAGGTGAGACTTGGTTCGGGTGAATCAAAAAACCTAGGGACGATTCAGTTGGGAAGCCTCTACGGGGAGGTCAGTATCAGTTCTGACCCACCGAGGGCTTTTGTCATTTTTGATGGTGAACAGATCGCCCCCAAGACCCCTGTCACCATCAAGCGGGTGCCGCGTGATCGGCCTCACACCCTCCGCTTGCAGATGGGGGGTTATCGAGGTTGGGACACCAGTTTTGAGTTAAGAGAAGCACCCACAAAGAAGTATAATGTTACTTTAGAAAAGGAATAAGGAGTCACCATGGAAACAAAGCCTCTCGATTTAGACACACAACTCCTAGCGGTTGAGGAGCATAAAGAGGTTGTTTCTCTTCGAAAATGTCGTCTGGAAATAGTCAGTGGGCCGAATAAGGGGAAAAAAATCGATTTGAACAAACCCCTTCTCAAAATCGGCAAAAAAGAAGACAACGACTGCGTCCTCGATGACAAAACCGTCTCTCGTTACCACGTTGAGATCCGCCAAACTGAAGATAGTTACCTCCTGCTTGACCCGGGTAGCACCAACGGAACCTACATCAACGACATCAAGGTCAAAGAAGCCTACCTCTCTCCGGGAGACATCATTCGGATCGGCAATACCAAGATTGAATTTGTCGCTTTTGACGAAAAGGTCCAGATCGAACCATCCAATCGTGAATCGTTTGGCGAAGTTTCTGGCCATTCCCGAAAAATGAGACAAATTTTCGGGATCCTGGATAAAATTTCTCCCACCAACGCAACCGTCATTATCGAAGGGGAAACCGGTACTGGCAAAGAAGTTGTGGCCCGTGCCATCCATGAAAATAGCCCACGAAAAAGCAAATCGTTTGTCGTCTTTGATTGTAGCGCCGTTGCCGAGAACCTTATCGAGTCGGAACTATTTGGTCACATCAAGGGCTCTTTCACCGGTGCCATTGCCACCCGTAAAGGGGCCTTCGAAGAGGCCAATGGCGGGACTATTTTTTTAGATGAGATCGGCGAACTTTCGATGGAGCTCCAACCAAAGCTCCTCCGAGCCCTAGAACAGCGCGAGGTCAAGAAGGTCGGTTCCAACGATACTGTCTCCATCGATGTTCGAGTCATCTGCGCCACAAACCGTAATCTTCGAAAGCAAATCGGCGAGGGACATTTTCGGGAAGATCTGTACTACCGCCTCTCGGTCGTTAAAATCACACTGCCCCCTCTCAGAGAACGTCCGGATGACATCTCTACCCTTGTCGAAAAGTTTCTTCAGACCGGAAAATTCAACAAGCTCCCTGATGGAAAATTAAAAGTGACCCGCGTTGAAGATGATGCCTTGAAAATGCTCACTCGCTACCAATGGCCGGGTAACGTGCGGGAGTTGATGAACGTCCTGGAACGGGCCGTACCACTTGTCGATGGCCACAGCATTCAGGGGAAACACCTAACGCACATCTTTCAGGAATTGGAACGGGAGGAAGAAGCCACCGAACGGATGACAGTTGACATGAATCTTCCCTTCAAAGAGGCAAAACAAAAAGTTGTTGAAGGCTTTGAAAAAGATTATCTTGCCTCTCTCCTCCGACGCAACAACTACAACATCTCCAAAACGGCCCGCGAGGCCGGAATCGATCGGAAACATATCCGGAATCTTCTCAAAAAGTACGGGATTCTTGACTCGAATGATACGGACGATGAATCGTAATTATTTCGTCTTTCTCGTCGCCACCCGGCTTTGAACTGCCTTTGGTGCTGCCGCGGCCCTTTTCAAATCCAGATTCCGCTTTAGCGCAATCACGAGAGAGCGCGCCCGATTAGCCCAAAGATTTGTCCCCTTGCCATCGAGTAAGATCGCCTTTCGAAAATCTTCGGCCGCCGGTTTGAAGTTCTCAAGGCGTAGAAAAACTTCACCCCGATTGACGAGAGAAGTAAAATCATTTTCGGAAAGTTTGAGTGCCTGTGTATATTCGGCAATTGATTCCATAAACTGCCCCTGTTTCTGAAAGAGTGAGCCCAGAGCGGCATGGTGATAAGGATTCAAGTGATCCAGTTCGGCCAAGACCTCAAATATTTCGCGCGCCTCCTTTAAACGACCATGCTTGAGTTTAACAAACCCCATCTCCGCCACCTGAAGAAGCTTCTTTCTGGAAATACCATCCAGGTCGGCAATCGTTAGTTTGTTATTGATAAAACGATGGAGAACTGTCGCAAGGTACCGTCGACGGAGAGGACTCGGGTCAAGAACGGTGTCAGTCATTTATTACCCCGATCCGCCAGGAATCCGGCCGGCAATATGTAACCGGGCCTGATGAATACTCTGGAGCATCTCTTTGGAGATGTTCTGAAAACGATCGCGATCCTGCATGATGACCTGAAGCTTTTGGTTGATCATCTGGGTGTCGACCATCAAACTCTGTTGCTTGTTCTGAAAAACAGACATCCTTCCGATGTCACTACTCCCACCCCCCGACATCTGACGGGTGAACTGATCGGCCAGATCCCGTCGTTGCTGTTCATTCGTACTAAAAAGATTGGCGGCATGCTTCAAGCCTAATCCATATTTGTCGGTCATCATCCCACAAATCGCTAGCACTAGACTGCTCGCATCGGCACCACGGGCCATCAGCGTGGAGATAAGTTCTTGCCAATCTTTTTCCTTCTTCTTCCATTCCGCTTGAAGCTCACTGGAGAGCACAATATCCCCCGTCACGAAGTCTCCAAGCCCAGCGGCATCACTCTTCCCAGCCACTGGCGGCGGTGGGTTTCTCAGAATATCTTCAATCTGCTCTGCCAAGGCGTCATCCGCCGGATTTGTGGCAAGTCCGAGCTCTCCCTGTTTTTCTGTCACCCTCGCGTTATGTTCATGGATCCAGTCATGGAGTTCTTTTCGTTCTTCCGGCGACACTCTTTCCGCAACCTGCGGATTACGGGGATCGAAGTTCTCCACCGGGGGAGGAAGATCCGCCGAGAGCGACTTGATCTCCGGCCGTTGTTCCATTTCCGTCAGCCGAGACGATTGCGAGGCCAAAAAGGAACCG
This sequence comes from Deltaproteobacteria bacterium, assembly GCA_030649435.1. Lineage (GTDB taxonomy): Bacteria > UBA10199 > UBA10199 > JACPAL01 > JACOUP01 > JAUSKE01. The sequence goes on along the minus strand of JAUSKE010000002.1, from coordinate 754 downwards.
ACGAGGACCTTGTCCTTCATCACCTCTTCCGGTAGACCAAGCTTCTCCAGAAGCTTGCGGCTAAAGGCAAGATCACTATCAGGGGCCAACGCCGCCGGTTTTCTGGTCTCTGTTCTCAGGTTGTTCAATTGAATCGCCATGCTATTTTTTCAGACTCGTCTGGAGCAGACTCTCCGCGGTTTCAATCTGTTTCATCAACATCCTGGCCCGGTTGGCCCAAGAATCTTTCCCCTGAGGGTCAGCGAAAATTGACTCCTCCAAGTCGGCACGAGCCTCATCCAACAAACCAAGCTTGTAATAAACCTCTCCCCGATTGGTCTTGGAAACGATATCTTTGGGATTAATATCAATGGCCACCGAATACTCGAGCATCGCCTCGGGCCATTTCTCCTGTCGTTGGTAAATCGCCCCCAGCATCGAGTGATAATAATAATTTTCTACATCCAGAATAGTGAGTCCCCTATAGATCGCCTCGGCCTTGTCGTACCGTCCATTCTCGAACTGGAGGTAACCGACCTTCGCCATTTCGTGGAGCTTCTCCGGTGGCAGTGCGAAGAGATCGGCCCATTCGGGTGAACCACCCTTCGTCTCTCCCATGAGATCATTCAGTTGTTTCTTGATTTTTTTAGCTTGGTCCGGAGAGATCGAACGATAAACCTTGTCCAGATTTTTGGCGACGGTAGGATCCAGCGCGACAGTATGAGAAGAAGTTACCGGCTTTTTGGCAGTCCCCCCTTTAGGAGCACCTTTGGAC
>JAUSKE010000107.1 GCA_030649435.1 Deltaproteobacteria bacterium | reverse complement strand
GGCGCTGAACTATACCGGCCCGCGGATTGAGTCTTATGATTCGTTGGGGAATCCGATCGACACGATCTGGATCCCCCCTCCAACCCGTACACTCCGTCGCGAGGTGGTCGAAGCGGGGATTTTCGACAATCATTCCCAACTCGAGTTCATCAGTAAAGTTTACCTCCTCTCGCACTTGGGAGAAAGCTCCCTCACCTGCCCCCTCGCCTGTACGGAAGGGTTGATCCGGGTGATCGAAGCGGTCGGCTCTGACTTTCTCAAAAAAACCTACCTCCCCAAGCTAAAATCTCTCGAGACGCCGCTCGCTGGATCGCAATTCATCACGGAACAAGATATGGGGTCCGATGTCGGGGCGATGACGACAACGGCCACATTAATTGGTGACGGAAAATGGCAGCTTCAGGGGGAAAAATGGTTTTGCTCCGCGATTGACGAATTTTTTCTGATCGCCGCACGACCTGATGGCTCTCCTCAAGGGACCGAAGGGGTCGCCATCTTTTTTGTCCCCCGAACGATCGATGGAAAACTAAACAACCTGCGGATCAAACGGTTGAAAAATAAAATTGGCACGAAGGAACTACCGACCGCCGAGATCGAACTGAACGGAGCGGTCGGCTACAACATCGGTCCCGTTGAAGACGGTTTCAAGAACCTGATGACCCATGTCATCAACACCTCACGCGTGATGAATGCCACCAACGCCTGCGGTTTTATGGCGCGCGCCTATCTGGAGGCCAAAAACTATGCCTCCCAACGGAGCGCCTTCGGGAAAAAAATTATCGAGTACCCGATGGTTCAAGAGAGTCTCCGTAAAATCTTTAAGACCCTCTCGGAAAAACGAAAACTCCTTTTTCACCTGATCGCCGAATTGGACCGGACGAAAGAAAAAAGTAGCGATCGCTCTTATTGGCTCCGTTTTTTGATCAACCTCTGCAAGTACCGAACGGCGATCGGTGCCACGGAGTGTGTCCACGAGGCGATCCTCCTTTTGGGTGGCAACGGTACGATCGAGAATTTTTCGATTCTGCCTCGCCTCTATCGAGATAGCCTTGTCATCGAAACATGGGAAGGGACACACAACGTATTGGCGCTGCAGATCTGCCGAGACGCCCTCCGCTTCCCTTTTAAAGATTGTCTTCAAGAACAATTAGGCAAGAAAATTGAACCGCTTCTCCCTGACCTCAAGCACCTCTCCGACCCTGAGTGGGTCAGCCACAACGCCCGTATTTTTGTTGATCGTCTCGGAGAGTTACTGGAAACTACTTGAAATTCTTTCCTTCGAGTTCGCGGATTTTCTGCAAACGTTTTTCGTGACGGCCCGCTTCGTACTTCGCCTCGAGCCAGGCCTGAACTAATTCCGCAGCCTGAGCCGGGTTGGAGACCCGACCCCCCAGACAAAGCACGTTGGCGTTGTTATGCTCCTTCGACATCTTGGCGCTATAGGTGTCACTCACCACGGCGGCACGAACCCCTTTAAATTTATTGGCGACCATCGACATGCCGATCCCGGTCCCACAAATGAGAACGCCGGCATCTACTTTTCCATCGGAAACCTTTTTGGCAACCTCAGCAGCAAAATCGGGGTAATCGACCGAATCGGTACCGTTCGTTCCGAGGTCTTCTGTCTCAACGTGTCGACTGGAGAGAAATTTTTTAATCGATTCTTTGAGCTGAACGCCGCCATGGTCACTGGCCAGTGCGATTTTCATCCTTACTTCTTCGCTTCCATCGGGATGATTTCTTCACCCCTGTAATAGCCGCAATGGAGACAAACCCGGTGGGACAATTTTGGCTCCTTGCAATGGGGGCAAGGGCTGAGGGAAGGGGCTGTGAGCGCATCATGGGCCCGGCGATTGTTACGGCGGGCTCGCGACTTTTTTCGTTTGGGAACTGGCATGGAGGGGGACCCTAGTGGCAAAAAAAAGAGTTGTCAAGCCGAAGAGTCCGGGCGAGACTCCGTCTTCTTGAAGAGAATACCCCTCCTTTTTTTGTTCCTTTTAACCCTCTCGGCCCGGGCTGAAGAGGTCCCGTTGACTCTCGAAGACTGTTATCAAAAATCCCTGGTCCATATCGAATCGGTAGCAATCCAAGAAGAAGAAATCCATGCCGCTGAGGGGCGCTACTGGCAGGCGATCGGGACCGCCCTACCCCACATCTCCGCCAGGGGGACGGAATTTATTCAGGACACCTCGAGCGCACCGGCCAGTGGCGAGACCATCGGTTCTTCCTTCCTCCGGCAAACCAAACCGGAAGTCGCGTTGCATCTCAAACAACCGATCTTTCAAGGGTTCCGTGAGTTCAAATCAATTTCCGGATCCTCGGCCGATCGCCAAAGGGTAAAATTTGACACCGAACGGAAAGGTCAGCTTCTTTTTCTGGAAGTCGCGGAAGTGTTTCTCACCGTCCGACAACTGGAAAACGACTTGGAGATCCTCGAATCCCAAAAAAAGGTGATGACCGATCGAACCAAAGAATTGCGAGGGAGGGTCCGTTTGGGTAAATCGCGACGGAGCGAAATCCTCACGACGGAATCGCAGGCGGCAAACCTGGAGGCAGAAATCGCCCGAATTCGAGGGAGTCTGGCGATCACCCGTGAAACCCTTTCTTTCATCACCGGCATCCGGCAGGACCAAAAG
>JAUSKE010000190.1 GCA_030649435.1 Deltaproteobacteria bacterium | reverse complement strand
AAAACACGTTCCACATGGAGAGATTCGTCGTACATCGAAAGAATCAGGACAAGCATTTTAGGCTGATTGGCAACGAGGCTCTTGGTGAGTTCGATCCCGCTGGTTCCTCTAAGAGAAATATCCACGATCGCCAGGTCGGGCTTGATCTTGGCAATACCCTTCAAGGCCTCCACAGCATCTCCGGCCTCTCCGACAGAAATCATGTCGTCTTCTTGATTAATAAGCTGGGCCAACCCCTGCCTAACAATCGGATGATCATCAACGATAAAAACCCTTGTCTTTTCAGCTTTTTTCTTCAACGAGGGCTTCATTCTCTCTCCTATGCGCCTTTCATCAAAATAAGCCTATCTTTAATTCGTTTATTCCCCTTTTTCTATGAGGGAAGGCCTTATTTTTGAGTAGGGGATTCCCCTACCATTAAAGCGAGCCAAGATCTCCTTCACTTCTCCAATTCTGGAGACTTGTAGGGCCTCCCTCGCCATTTTTTGAGCCTCCTTATAGTTCAGTTGCCGTATCACCTTTTTTGCCTCTAGAATGCAGGACGGGATCATGGAGAGATTAGTAATCCCGAGCCCTACAAGCAGAGGGATAATGAGGGGCTCACTCGCCATCTCACCGCAAATGCCGACCGGCTTTTTGGCCTTTAATCCCGCAGAAGCGATCTGGGAAATGAATGAGAGGACAGCGGGGTGTAATGGTTCAAAAAAGGAAGCAACCCCTTCATTATTCCGATCGACTGCCAATGTGTATTGGGTGAGATCATTAGTCCCGATGCTCAAGAAATCGGCATGCTGAATCAAAGAGGAAACAAGTGGCACCGCCGAAGGGACTTCAATCATCATCCCAAATGGAATTTGAGGGTCATAACGAATATTTTCATGGGACAGTTCTTGCTTCACTATTTCTAAAATTTCCTTGATTGCATCCACCTCTTCCATCCCCGAAATCATCGGGATGAGAAGACGAATACTCCCAAAAGTGGATGCCCGGAGCAAAGCCCGAAGCTGTGTCTTCAGGATATGGGGATGAGAAAGCGTAAGACGGATCGAACGGTTGCCCAAGAATGGGTTTTCTTCCTTTTCCATGGGGAGAGCTTCAATCGGCTTATCTCCCCCGGCATCCAAAATACGAAATGTGATCGGCAATCCTCCTGCATCTCTGATCATCTGGCTGTAGAGATCAAATTGTTCGCTCTCGTTCGGAAGTTCTTTCCCCTTCAAAAAGAGAAATTCCGTCCTGAAAAGGCCTATTCCTTCCGCACCAAAATAGCGGAGCTTCTTGACGTTGGATGCAAAGCTGGCATTGGCTTCCAAGTGGATGGGGTGACCATCCAGGGTGAGGGCCGGTTCATAGGCAATGGTACTGAGATCAACCATCTTGGCCACACGTTCTTCTCCAAACAACTCGTAATCATGAAGAATGGATGGCGTTGGGTTCGCAATCACTTTTCCTTTGTCACCATCGACAATCAGCAAGGTCCCCGGATTGATTTTCTCCATAATTCCGACAGCTCCCATCACTGCCGGTATGCCCAAGGAACGTGCCAAAATCGCCGCGTGCGACGTCGGTCCACCGGTCATCGTAATGATTCCCAAAAGCTTACTGGCATCGAGACGGATGGTGTCGGAGGGGCCAAGAGACTTGGCGACGAGGATCCCCGCCCAATCCTCTTTCTCCTGACAGGATTCTATTCCTAAGAGATTCCCCAAGATTTTTTGTTTCAAATCCTCCAAATCAACAGCCGTTTCTTCAAAATGTTGATTTTTCATTGCCTCAAACTGCTGCACGTATTCTTGAAGGACATGACCTACCGCTTCTAAGGCGCTTTTTCCCATCTCAATTTCCCCCTCCAATTTTTTTAGGAAATCGTCATCAGAGAGAATGGTCCGGTGGCTCTCGAAAATATTGGATTCATCTTTGGAAAATTTATTTTCTACCTTTTTTGCCAAATGGCTTAGCTCCTCTAATGTTTTATGTAAGGCGACTTGAAGATTACCCCACTCGTTTTTGGTACTATGGGGGGAAAGGTCGGGTTCGGAGACACCTGATATGATTCCTGAATTAAGAAATAAGGCGGGTCCGATCCCAAAACCAGAGGAGACGGGAATGCCTCGAATAATAAGAGGGTCCTGATCTTCCTTTATTTGTCGCTTTGCCCGTTCTGCAATGGTCAAAGATTGAATCGCTCCAGCCAGTTGTAAGGCGATAAATTCTAGAAACTGCCTTTCCGGAAGTTCAAAACCATTGAGCTGATTTCTTTGAAGCGTTAGCACCCCGACAACTTTTTCCTGATAGACAAGCGGCACAGAGGCAGTTTCTTTGGCAAACAGAGCCTCCTTGCTGCGCACCACGAGTTGCATCTGTTCCTGATCAGCAGGTAACTCTACTTTCTCAAGTGAACGATCCTGTTTATCAGTCGCAACAAGGGTTAAAGTCACTTTACGAAACTCGTAAAGTGAACAGTCTTCAGCGCGAAAGTGTTCTCGAACAACCTGAACAATATGAGCCAGAGGCCTCTCATCTTGCTTAGAAACCTTGAGCGCCTGAGCAATACGGGAGAAGGTTTTGGCTGATTGATTTTTAAAAACCATTTTTGTCCCCCTCAGCCGACCAGGAGATCCTGATCGGCCGGCTGACATTTCTTATCGGCTAGAAACCGACTGGTCTTGTGCGGCTCTAAAACAACAGTGGACTTCGGTTCCATACGACAGAGGAGGACGAGAGGTGTAATCACTCTTGCTGACAATCATGCTTCCACGGTGTTCAGTGAAGTCAAGATTGCAGGGGCCCTGACGGGTCGGAGCAAAAGCGGCATCTCCTTTTTTATTCCAGACACAGCTATAGGCAATATCAGGCGCTGTCGCTTCGTATTGACAGATATTCTTCTTGTCATTGCTAACGTAGGATTTAAATCCCTCTGTGCAGAGAGTTTTGGACATTTTCTTTAAGGCTTCCTGATCCAACACGATTCTTGGCTCAGCTTCTTTTGTTGTTGTGTACCGGGTATTTGATGTTGTTGTCGTTGTTACCGGGACCGCTTTCTTAGACTTGGACGAAGCCGGTGTTGAACTCGTCTCAGTGCTTGTTTGCTCGACTGTCGTTGTTTTCTTTTCCGCATAAGACAGAGAAGCAACCAACGCTGTGCTGAGGGATGTGGCTAAAATGGCGAATGCTATTCTTTTTAACATAGGGTTCTCCTTTTTTTGGTTAATTTTTTGATCCCAATTCATAGTGATCTCCTTTCTTTGACGCCGACTCATGGTTTTACGACCGTATTATGATCAAGTGCGACCGCAGTCTGCGCCAACAGTCTACCGTTCACCGATGCACCGGTATTCAGATTGATCGCTTTTGCAGCTAGTATTGTCCCTTCAAGGTGCGCCGTCGTTCCAATCGTCACACCAGTACCACCAGAGACTTGCCAGAAGATGTTCTTGGCCTGTGCGCCACCTGCCAAGTTCACACTTTTACCGTTAGCTTGGGTAAGATCTCCCGCAATCTGGAAGATCCAAACATCGTTTGGGCCGCCCGAAA
>JAUSKE010000182.1 GCA_030649435.1 Deltaproteobacteria bacterium | reverse complement strand
GGCATCGATCTTCCGAAGATTCAGTCCAACATTTTTCTTAAAGAGTTCAAGGACACGATCCCCCTCATTTTTTCTTAAAAAGCCATTGTCGATGAAGAACGCCTCGAGCTGATTGCCAATCGCCTTGTGGATTAGAACTGCCATCACCGACGAATCAACACCGCCAGAAACGGCACAGAGCACTTTGGACTTACCAACCGTTTCACGGATTTCTTTCACCTTCTGGTCGATAAACGAGGCGATCGACCAATCGGGCTTTAAGCCACAGACTTTAAAGAGAAAATTTTCAATGATTTTTTTACCCTGAGGAGTGTGAACCACTTCTGGATGAAATTGGAGGCCAAAAACTTTTCGGCGATCGTCACCAATGGCGGCCAGAAGATCGTTGCCACTCGTGGCATAGGCTTCAAATCCGGAAGGGAGTTTGGAAACATGATCGCCGTGGCTCATCCAGACAGCAATCTCTTCTTCTTCAAAATTGGCGAAGATTCCCTCTTTCTTGCGGAGACGAGTCGTCGCAGGACCATACTCTCTGACTTTTCCAGGCTCTACTTTTCCACCTTCTTCGCGCGCCAACCATTGCATCCCATAACAAATGCCAAGAATCGGAAGACCGAGCTCCAAGATCCCTCGATCAGCCGTTGGGGCCTCTTTATCATAGACACTGGCCGGTCCCCCGGAAAGGATCAGCGCCCCGGCAACAAACTTCTTGATCTTGTCGAGTGGCGCATTGCAGGGGAGGATTTCACAGAAAACTTTTAACTCCCGAACCCGGCGCGCAATCAGTTGTGTGTATTGGGAACCGAAATCAAGAATCAGAACGCGAGAGGTCATTTCTCTAACCGGTAATTCGGGGCTTCCTTGGTGATGGTGACATCATGCACATGGCTTTCTTTAAGACCGGCATGTGTGATCCGAACAAACTGCGCCTTGCTCTTTAGCTCGGAAAGATTGGCGGCACCGACATACCCCATGCCGGCCCTCAAACCCCCAATCAGTTGATGAACCGTCTCGGCAAGCGGACCACGATACGGGACCATCCCTTCGATCCCTTCCGGAACCAGCTTCGAACTGTCTTCAACCGCATCTTGAAAATAACGATCCTTGGAACCTTTCTTCATCGCACTGAGAGAACCCATCCCGCGGTAAAGTTTGTAAGAGCGCCCCTGATAAAGGATCATCTCCCCCGGCGCCTCATCGGTACCGGCAAAGAGCGAACCGGCCATGATCGCATCGGCACCGGCCGCCAAACCCTTGGTGACATCGCCCGAATATTTGATCCCGCCATCGGCGATGAGCGAAACATTTTTGGCCTTTCGGACCGCCTTGGCGCAGGCCAAGATCGCCGTGATTTGTGGGACACCCACCCCGGAAACGATACGGGTCGTACAAATCGAACCGGGACCAACACCGACCTTGATCCCATTCACACCGGCCTTGATCAAGGCCGCCGCAGCTTCTTCCGTCGCTATATTGCCAACTACTAAATCCTGATCCGGAAATTTTTTCTTAAAGGCCCGGGCTGTTTCAATGACCGAGTCGGTATGCCCATGAGCGGTGTCGATCACAATGAGGTCAACCCCGGCCGCAATCAGCGCCTCGGCCCGTTCGAGGGAAGACCCACCAACACCAATCGCCGCTCCCACTCGAAGGGAACCATGTTCATCCTTACAGGACTCCGGATACTTCATCGCCTTTTCAATATCTTTAATCGTGATGAGACCGATCAGGTTGTTTTTGGCATCGACCACCGGCAGTTTTTCAATCCTTCTCTTTTGCAAAATCTCTTTGGCCTTCTCAAGATCAATCCCTTCTTTGGCGGTCACCACATCGCGGGTCATCACCTCTTCAATCTTTTGGTTCATGTTTTTCAGAAAGCGAAGGTCGCGATGGGTCAGGATGCCGACTAATTTTCCATCCTCCGTAATCGGCACACCGGAGATGTTGTTTTCTTGCATCACCCGGACCGCCTCACGAACCTTGAGGTCGGGAGAGAGGGTGATCGGTTTGAGGATCATGCCGGATTCCGACTTCTTGACCTTCTCCACCTCAAGGACCTGTTCCGCAATGGATAGATTCCGATGGATAATCCCCAAGCCGCCGGAGCGGGCCATCGCAATCGCCGTTTTTGATTCGGTCACGGAATCCATCGCCGCAGAGATGAGTGGGATCTGAAGACGGATCCGTTCGGTCAGGCGCGTCCCGGTATCAACATCCTTCGGAAGGACAGAACTCTGCCCGGGCAGGATCAAGACATCATCAAATGTGAGGGCTTCAGGAAAAGAATGGACTTCCATATCGAGCATTTATACTAGTTGGCGGAGGCTGTCAAGCCATCGGAAATCAATAAACAATCTTCAAGGAATAGAGTCGCCCGCCGTTGGAGAGGTAATAGACACGGTCCCCATCGATAGTGGGATCTCCAAAGACCCCTTTTTTGGCAAAACGGCCGATCTTAATGTCGCCATTGAGGGTATTCACAAAAAAGACCTCTTTATCGGTCGTCGCAACAACCACGGTACTCTTCAAAACAGCCGGTGCCGACAGGCCTCCCCGACCGATCTTCTTCTCCCAGACCTTAACTCCGCTCATCTTGTTCAAGGCGTAGAGAATTCCGTCTGAACCTGAGACATAAAGAACGTCATCCTGGATGGCAAAACCAACGTCGCTCCCGATCTTTTGTTGCCACAAAACTTTTGGAACGGTAGAGTTTGATGATTTTTTGGGGGTCAGCTCCAGACAGAAAAGATCTCCCTGAAAACCGGCAGCATAGAGCCGATTTTCTTCAATAAGCGGGGTCATATCGACATCCCGAAAGGATCCCTCCCCTGCAGCCAAATCCTTCTCCCACAAAGGATTCCCCTCTTTTTCGGAATAGGCGGCCAACACTCCGTCGGCAAAACCAACAATCACCGCCCCTTGAAAGAGTACTGGCCCACTATGGTTTCGGATCGTAAATCCCTTTTTGGATTGAAGCGCGTGCGTCAGCTCCCAATTTTTTTGTCCGGAGTGGAGATCAAGGGCGATCAGCTTTCCTTCGAGAGTCGTCAGGTAGATTGTATTTTCATGGATTGCCGCCGGTGCCAGGATTTCTGAACCGGCATCATTAAACCGCCAACGTTCGTTTCCTGTTTTGATATCCAAGGCATAAAAAATCCCCTTGTTGTCTCCAAAGAAAACGGTCTCTTCGGAAAATGAAGGAACTGAATGAACCGCCCCTTTCGCCTCAAACCGCCACAATTTGTGACCATTCTTGCTCTTCAGGCAATAAAAATAGTGGCTGTCCGCGCCGACAAAAATAAGATCCCGATAGACCCGCGGCGAGGCAAACTCCTTGCGCTGGTATTTGAAGAGCTTCCCCTTTTTGATCATTGAGACCCACTTGGGACGAAAGGGGATTTTATAGACCGGACCGGACCCTTTTTTGATGATCTTCACCGCATCGGCAAACGGAGCGAAGAGCAAAAAGATAAAAATGAAAATTAAAGTCCGGCTTTTAACCATATCTTCTTCTGGCGGGCGAGTTCTTTGAACGGACTCTGCTCCTCGTGTCCCTCGCCGCTCAAAATCTCTTCGTAAAGGGTGATCGCCTTCTGACGGTCTCCCTTTTTTTCATAACAGAGGGCGAGTAAAAACAGGCTGTAGTCGGCGAGCGGGTTCTCTTTCAAAACCACCGCTCTCTCAAGATCCGCCGTTGCCGCCTCCCAATCCCCCTTCAGCTGCTCTTCTGCTGCCTTCTTATGAAGCACAGAGACCTGTTCGAAAAGCTTGGCAACCCTCTGCCGCTTGAACTGCTGGATCAGTACTGGCCCACCGGCAACCAAAAGGACGAGGATCAAAAGGGAAAGGATAATCGTCACGGTGATCCCTTTTCTCTCCTGAAAGAATTGAAGGACTCCCTCTTTTTTGAGCGACAGGGTCGGTAATTTTTCGTAGAGCGCCATGCCGCGGAATTATCGTGAAAACCTGAGTTGTGTCAATAAGATATTCCCCTCTCTTTCTTGACACACCGCCTCATTTTCCGTACAATTGAGTTCCGGAAGATGCCAATCACTCGTATCAAGAAATGGTACAGCCAGGCGAAGCAAGACCTGACAACGACCGCCACTTACGTCAAAATGACCTTGGAAGGAAACAAGGTCAAGCGACTGACCGATTTTGCCCACTGTGACCATCCCGTCCTTCTCCTCTACGGCTATGGAGCGAGTCGCCGAACAGTCGGCATTTTAGAACGCCGCCTTCGTCGTGATGAGTTTTGCGTTTTTTCCCTCAACTTGGGAGGGATCTTCGACACCTTCAATACCAAATGCATCGAAGAGAGTGCCGAGCTTGTTCACCAAAAAGTAGAACGCCTCTGCGAGCGTTACAATCTCAAAAAAATTAGCATCATCGGGCACTCCAAGGGGGGACTGATTGGTCGCTACTACATCAAGCGATTGGAGGGGGACAAAAGGGTTCGGACCTTGATCACCCTCGCCTGCCCTCACAACGGGAATTATTGGGCGCTCTTGGGGATGGTCACACCGCTCGGCCTCTTTTCCAAGAGTCTTAGGCAGATGGTTCCGGTCTCTTCTTTCATCCGAAAATTGAAACAAGGCCCGTTCCCCAAGCAGGTCCGGTTCACCTCCATCTATTCCCGCGACGACAAGGTCTGTTTCTACAAAAGCTCGATGCTGGATATCGCCCCAGGGGCCAAGAACCTCAAAAATGTGGATATCCCACACTTGAGCCACTCTGATTTTGTGATCAAAAAATCGGTCTACAGTGTGATCAAACGAGAACTTCTGGAGGGGGAGAAAGAAGATTAAACCTCTTCCGCTTCTTCTTCCTTCTTTCCTTTTCTAAAAATAATTCTCAACGGCCCCTTTTCAAGCCCCAGCCCCTTTCGAAATTGCGATATCAGGTAACGCTCCATCGAAAAATGAAGTCCCTTTGGGCGATCAATTATAATAAGGAGTGTCGGTGGGCAGTGCCCGACCTGCCGGACACTATGGAACGCGAGCGGGTAGGCTCCGTAAATGGGCGGAGGGTGAGCCTCCAGTGCCGCCAAAAGAATTTCCTGAAGGAGCGACGGTTCCAATTCACGCGAGAATTCGGCATAAACAGCATCAATCTCTTTCCAGATTTGTGGCACACCCAAACCGCTTTTGGCGGAAACAAAAAGGATCGGCGCATACGGGGCAAACTTAAACGCCTGCCTGATTTTTTTTCGGTACGATTCCTCACTCCCCTTGACCTTAATGGGTAGATCCCATTTGTTGACGAGGATAATCAGACCTCTTGTATTTTCCCCCACGAAACCGGCGATGTGGGCCTCCTGACGCGACAGCCCCTCCCCCGCATCCAGAAGGAGCAGGCAAATATCGGCCCGATGGATCGCCCGTTCCGCAAGAAGGACGCAGGTCCTCTCCAACATGGTGTCGGATTTTCCCTTCCGCCGAATGCCCGCAGTATCGAGGAGCAGGTATCTTTTTTCATTCAGTGTGACCAGAGTATCGATCACATCACGGGTCGTTCCGGCCACTTCATCCACCACCGCACGGGGAGAACCGCAAAGTCGGTTCAAAAGAGAAGATTTGCCCACATTGGGACGACCAGCCAGCGCAATTTTAATATCCGCCTTTTCCTCAGCAGCCATTTTTTCAGGGGGTAACCTCTTGACCAACTGGTCCATGAAATCACCCATGGCGGTGCCATGCTCTGCAGAGAGGGTATAAACCTCATCCGTTCCGAGACGATAAAACTCGGTTTTCTTTTCCTCATGAATGGGGAGATCGACCTTGTTGACCGCCACTATAAAATGAGTTCCTGATTTACGAAGGCGTGTTGCGATCGTTTGGTCAACGGAAGTCAGACCATCCTGCGCATCAACCACAAGAACAATAACGGCCGCTTCTTCGATGGCGATCGCAATTTGTTCTTCAATCTTTTTGTGGACTCCCGTGGGTGAAGCACCCTTGGAGGATTGCGGGAAGCCCCCGGTGTCGACGCAGATAAAATCACGCCCTTCCCAGAAAGCGGTCCCGTAGTGACGGTCGCGGGTCACTCCCGGGATGTCAAAGGTGATCGCTCTTCTCTTACCGATGATCCGGTTAAAGAGGGTTGACTTACCAACGTTGGGGCGGCCGACAAGGGCCACAATAGGTTTCATAAAAGAGTAATGGTGGCAGCGGTAGGATTCGAACCTACGACAAGACGGGTATGAACCGTCTGCTCTACCACTGAGCTACGCTGCCTCTGGGCCGGTTGAGACTATGGTTAATCAACCATAAGCATTTCTAACTTTTATCAGGTGCTATTGTACCCGCTAAAAGTTGAAATGCTATATTATATGAAGATTATTTTCACAAGCGAAGTTTGGCCAGAATTTTCTCTGCGGTTTCGTACGGATTTGACGATTTCGATGGCCCCTCTTGATCCATCTTCTTTTCAAGACGGAGGCGGAGCTCATCCAAGAGGATCTCCCGCGCCTCTTCACGAAAAAGCGTCTCCTGTTTTCGACGCCTCGCTTGAGGGGCCACCTT
>JAUSKE010000174.1 GCA_030649435.1 Deltaproteobacteria bacterium | reverse complement strand
CAAAAGATGAAATACGAACGTTCACCATTGTTTCGATCACTTCTTGCCGATGCTGAACGGATTGCGACACACAGAGAAGAAGTGAGGCTTGACAACAAAGGTCACGACCAACAGCTTGGTTTTTTAGGGGCCACTTATTTTCAAGAGGTCTACTTGAGGACAGGGCTTCTGATGCCGGCCTTTATTGCGACGATGAACTACCTCAATGACCTGGCCCAACGGCAAGGGAGAAGGGTTGGGGAAGGTTATCTTCAACGGCTTCTCGTCGGTTTTGGTTATCTTTCCGGTTACATCAGTATCCACTACAGGTTGTATGTTCATTATCTGGGGCATGGGATCGACATCCCAGCAAGATTTGGAGAACTCCTCACTCAGTCCAAGGGAGACCTGGATGCCTTTACCCAACTGATGAACGAACTGAAGGCCCGAGATCCCGCATTCCCCCTGAACGAGAGAAATCTCCAGGGTATCCTGGCTGGTTTTGGTTATCCTACCAGTTACGTTAGTACCTATTACAGGTTGTATGCTCATTACCTTGAGCGGGGGATTGATATTCCAAAAAGATTCGAAAAACTTCTCGCCCAGTCCAGGGGAAAGATGGATGCTTTTGTCAGACTGATGAACGAACTAAAAGCCGAGGACCCGGCATTCCCCTTGAACGAGAGAAATCTTGAAGGGACCCTCTTCGGTTTTGGTTACCCTGTTTCCTACATCAATACCGCCTACAAACTTCACATTCATTATCAGGCCAGGGGGATTGATATCCCAGCACGATTTGAAGAACTTTTGGTGGAGTCCAAAGGAGACCTGGATGCCTTTGACAAACTAATGGATGAGCTGGAAGCCAAGGACCCGGGATTCTCTGTGAACGAAAGTAATCTTCAAGGACTCCTTGCCGGTTTTAGTTATCCTGTTCGTTACATCGCCACCACCTATAAGTTTTATGTTCATTATCTGGAGCAGGGGGTCAATATCCTTTCGGAGTTCGACAGATTGGTCGGTCGTGGCTTGACCGATTATCAAGCTGTTGCCCAGATCGCTCAAACGATTTCGGATCGTCGTCTCCCCTTTCCCCCAGGGAGTTTCTCTCTTCCCCTATTTTTCTACGTCCGTGAAGTCCTGATTGGTTTTGGTCAGATATTGGGGCAATTGCCACGAAGAGAACGGGGTTCTGCCGATACTTTGATTGGGACGAGAGACCTTTATCTTTCATTAAGCCAGTTAGTCGACAGAGGGGTTTTAGACGGGACTGAGCTAGCGGTCTTGGCAAGACTCCTGGCTGAGGCGACAGCTGAGGAGATTCAGAGAGAGTTGGGGATATCCGAACAAAGGTTGGGAGAAACCAGGAGGCGTCTGGGAGAAATTTTGGTAGAAGAGGGGGCCATTTCTTATCGGAGTTCTCCACCTCCCGAAGCGGTCCCTTTGAGAGAAAGAGACGACGGAGAGATGCTTCCCGCAGGCCCGGAAACTCCTTTCTTACCAGAGATCCGTTTGCAGAGAAGGGGAGAGCAAAGAGTGGTGGAGGCGCTCGGTCGACCGGCTGGATTGCCGGCTATCGCTCGCTAAAAAAGGCACAACCTTTATTCCAGTGAGGACGATAGAAGGGGTGTCTTTAATAAGGAGGTATTTTTATGGCCAATCCAGGTGATTACGTGATCACACAATCAGTCGGGCAGAACGCCTTTGGTTATTTTGAACCCAAGCCGGCCTGTTCTTTAAGACACGATCTTAGCGGTCTTGAGAAGAAAACGGTTGCGAGGGCCTTGGCACAGCAGAAGGGTGATTTGAAAGGCCAGGTGGCACAGATCAATAAAGGCCGGCCTGACGTGAATCGCGATGGCCTGCCCGATCAGTTTGTTCTGGAAGAGACTCCCGATCTATTTATTATCAAGCTCTCCCGTGGGGCGACGCATAGCGATGTCGTTGATGGTTGTGCGGATGGGGCAGACAACCGGTATGCCGGGTTTGAAAAAGAACCACAGATGATCTTGCAAATACCGAAAACGGGTGGTGGTGAGAGGGTGTCGGTCGATAAAATCGCCTGGGTGAATGGGAATTGGCCGGGGGAGTATGGCCACCTTGTCCTGTCAGGAATGGTTTTTCGCTCTGCTGATAACCACTCGGACAAGAAGTTGTGGGATCTCTTCTTTACCCAATGCCCTGAGGATCGTTCTTACATCCCTTGTTCCCAGGGAGAATGCCTATAAATCTTTTTACTGAAGACTAGGCCGGAGTCTCCACTCAAGTGGATCGACACCGGTCGGGTAGACCGTTACATTTTCAAACCGTCGGTCAAGGGCGAGAAGTGAGGCGTTAGCAAAGAGAAAACTATACGGCTGCTCTTCGTCGATCAGTTTGTGGAACTCCTGGTAGAGGTGGGCTCTTTTTCCACGGTCAAACTCCCGCCGCCCCATTTCAATAAGATGATCCGCTTCTTTGTCGCGGAATCCGACGAAGTTGGAACCTTTCTCCGCCTGTGACGAGTGCCAGACCTGGTACGGGTCCTGGTCAAATCCAAAAACCCAACCCAGCGTTACGGCATCAAACTTTCGTTCGTCGAGCGTCTTCACAAAAACCGCCCACTCTAATTTACGAATTTTAACATCGATCCCCATCTTGGAGAGATCCTCTTTCAAAATGGTCGAGAGCAGTTCGGCAAAGCGTCGGCCGGAAGGGATCAGGAATTCAAAACGAAACGGTCGGCCATCTCGATCCAAAAGACCGTCGCCGTCGGTATCTTTCCAGCCGGCCTCTGCCAAAAGCCTTTTGGCCTCTGCCGGATCGTACGGGATCGGGATAATGCTTCGGTCGTAATCGGGAGAATCAGTATAGAAAGGACCGGTGGTGATCTCCCCCAAACCAAAGTTGACCTTTTCCATCAATTCCTTCCGGTTGACGAGAAATGTCATCGCCTTACGGACCCGTTTGTCGGCGAAGTAGGGACTTTTGTTGTTCCAACCGATAAAACTGTAACCGGGCGTCGAGTATTTCATCTTTTGAAACTGTTCGTTGAAATGACGGCTCCCGGTCTGTTTCACCCACTGGATCGGCCGGAGTCCGGCGAAGTCGAGCCCCCCTTTTTTTAAAACCTGGAGCGCTACCGTATCTTCGGCGATCACCTCAAAGGCGATTTCACGGATCTCCGGCTTAGTCCCCCAGTACTCTTCGTTGCGGATGATCCGGATGCTTTCGTTCGTCTTCCAGGAGTGAAAACGATAGGGGCCGGTGCCGATCGGAGAACGGTTCAACGGGTGTT
>JAUSKE010000100.1 GCA_030649435.1 Deltaproteobacteria bacterium | reverse complement strand
TTGACGATCGGTCTTTGGTTGACGCAGGTGTTCTGGTTGGAACGTTGGTATTTGAGTAACGAATAAGTGTCGGTATCTGGTTCCTTACGGGCCACCTTGTCCGCCTTCACCAGAATTTTGGTCGCATCAAGATAGTGGACCACACCATCCCGCTTGGCGAGAATTGTGACACCGGAGTCTCTCGCCACAACCGCCTCGATCCCGGTCCCAATGAGAGGGGCCTTGGCGCGAAGGAGAGGAACCGCCTGTCGCTGCATGTTAGACCCCATCAAGGCACGATTCGCGTCGTCATGTTCCAAGAAAGGAACCAATGACGCCGCAATCGAGACCAGTTGATTGGGAGAAACGTCCATCAGCTGAACTTCAGCAGCTGGAACCATCACGAACTCGCCGTTCTTGCGGCAAGAAACGAGATCGGTTGTAAAATTCCCCTTCTTATCAAGCACAGCATTCGCCTGGGCGATCGTGTATTTCTCCTCATCCAAAGCGGAGAAAAACTGAACCTCTTCCGCAACGCGACCGCTCTCTACCTTGCGGTAAGGGGTTTCGATAAAACCGTAATCATTAACACGCGCGTAGGTTGAAAGAGAGGCGATCAGACCGATGTTCGGGCCTTCCGGCGTTTCGATCGGACAGATTCGACCGTAGTGCGTTGCATGAACGTCACGGACTTCGAATCCGGCTCGTTCACGCGTGAGACCCCCTGGCCCAAGGGCAGAGAGACGCCGCTTGTGAGTAATTTCCGAGAGCGGGTTCGTCTGGTCCATAAACTGGGACAACTGGCTTGAACCAAAAAATTCCTTGATGACTGCAGAAACTGGTTTCGGATTAATCAGGTCGTGCGGCATGAGGGTCTCAACATCCTGCAAACTCATCCGCTCCTTAATCGCCCGTTCCATCCGAACAAGCCCGATCCGGTACTGGTTTTCCAAAAGCTCACCCACGGAACGAACACGACGGTTGCCGAGATGGTCAATGTCATCCACGGTTCCCTTTCCATCTTTCAGGTTCACCAGGTAACGAACCGTCTCCATAATATCTTCCTTGCGGAGGGTCGTCACTTCGAGCGGGACGTTGAAACCAAATTTGAAATTGACCTTGAGACGCCCAACCTTGGAAAGGTCGTACCGTTCGGCATTAAAAAAGAGGTTTTCGAAAAACCCTTGAGCCGCTTGCAATGTTGGTGGGTCACCCGGCCGAAGTCGGCGATAAATCTCGAGAAGCGCCTCTTCTTGGGTGCTAATCTTGTCCAGAAGAATCGTATTTCGGATGTACGGCCCAACATTTAAGTTATCAATATAAAGGAGAGGGATGCTCGGAATCTTTCTCTTTCGGATCTCCTCGAGCTTCTCCTCCGTCAGAGCCTCACCAATCGCAAGAACAACCTCACCGGTTTCTTTATCGATGATGTCCTGTGCGGCAACCCGATTCAAGACCTCTTCAGCCTCGATCGGAATCTCATTAATTTTGGAGGTGATCAGTTTATCAAGAATCGGTTTATTGAATTTTCGTCCCGCCTTGATCAAAACTTCATCCGTCTTCGGGTGACGGATATCTTTCGTCGCCCGCTGAAAACGGAGCAGTTCCGGCACAACGTTCTTAAAAAGCTTCTTCCCATCATAACCGATCACTTCACTCTGGTAGAAATAGTTCAAAAGATCGGCCGTCGTGTAACCGAGCGCCTTTAGCAAAACAGTCGCCGGGAGTTTACGCCGTCGGTCAATCCGGACATAAAGAATATCTTTAAGATCAAATTCGAAATCGAGCCATGAACCGCGGTACGGGATAATTCGCGCCGAGTAGAGGAGTTTTCCCGAAGAATGGGTCTTTCCCTTGTCATGCTCGAAGAAAATGCCAGGCGAACGGTGAAGCTGACTGACGATAACCCGTTCAGTCCCATTGACAATGAAGGTGCCGGTATCGGTCATCAGCGGAATTTCGCCGAAATAGACCTCCTGCTCCTTCACATCCCGGATCGATTGAGCGCCGGTTTCGGCATCGGTATCCCAGACGACGAGGCGCACAACAACACGCATCGGCGCCGCATAGGTCATCCCCCGCTGGCGACACTCGGCCACGTCGTACTTCGGCTTGTCCAGGTGATAACTGACAAACTCGAGCGACGCGGTATTGTTAAAGTCGCGAATCGGGAAGACACTCTTAAACACCGACTGGAGACCCTGAAGCTCTTTCTTATCAACGGGCAAATTCCGCTGGAGAAATTTTTCGAACGACTTCCTTTGAATCTCAATCAGATTCGGGATAGGGATGACTTGTTCGATCTTCGAAAAATCTCTTCGAAAGATCCGATCGTCACCCAGAGACGATGGTGGCATGTTTTAAACTCCTTGGTAAAGGTTACTTGATCTCGACTTTGGCTCCAGCTTTTTCGAGCTGGGCTTTCATCTTGGCGGCATCTTCCTTATTGACGCCTTCCTTCACAGTCTTGGGAGCACCTTCGACAAGATCCTTCGCCTCTTTGAGACCAAGACCAGTGATGGCACGGACCTCTTTGATGGCGTTGATCTTGTTATCGCCGGCCGAAACGAGAACGACCGTAAATTCAGTCTTCTCCTCCACCGCTGCTTGGGCCCCGGCGGCACCGGCCATCGCCATCATCGGCGCTGCGGCGCTAACACCAAAGGTTGATTCCAGTTCCTTCACCAACTCTGCCACGTCGAGAAGTGGCATTGCTTTGAGCGTCTCGACAATGTCCGCTCGTGATACTGTTCCCATGTTTCCTTCCTCCTTATAGATAGGTATTAAAAAAAGTTAACTCGCCTGCTTCTTTGCAATCGCATCCAACACACCGACCAACTTTTGCGGGACTGCATTCAAGACACGCGCCAGACTCGTGATCGGCGCCATCAAGGTGCCCAACATCTTGGCGTACAATTCTTCCTTCGACGGAAGTTTAGAAAGCGCCTCCACCTCTTTTGACTCAAGCAACCTTCCATCTAACAACCCAACCTTCAACTTAAAGGCCGGAAAACTCTCCTGATACTTGGCCAAAAGTTTGGCCACGATCACCGGATCGTTGCCCCAAGTCACTGCAATCGGTCCTTTAAAATGGGGGTCGAGAGCGGTGAACGGGCCACCGGACAAGGCCTTGCGGGCCAAACGGTTCTTGACCACCTTGAACTCCCCGGAGAGCTTACGAACTTCGCGCCGTAGCTCCGTAACTTCCGAAACCTTTAAGCCACGGTACTCCGCCAGAAAAGCGACCGAGGACTTTTGAAACTTCTCTTTGAGAGAAACAATCTCTTGTTCTTTTTCGTTCCGTTTCATTTTTTATTCCTCTGATTCCTGAAGTGATACGGGATCTAACTTAACCCCCGGGCTCATCGTTGTTGAAAGCGTCACACTCCTCAAATAGTTTCCCTTCGAACTCTGTGGCTTGGCCCGAGTCACCGCATCCATCAAGGCAAGGATATTGTCTTTCAGCTTCCCCGCATCAAAAGAGGATTTTCCGACCGCCACATGAACGATGCCCGATTTGTCGATCTTAAACTCCACCTTCCCCTTTTTGAGGTCCTTGATCGCTGTTGCCACATCAAAGGTGACGGTCCCCAACTTCGGGTTTGGCATCAAACCTCGTGGCCCCAACACCTTCCCCAGCTTACTCACCTGCCCCATCATATCAGGGGTGGCTACAACCTTGTCGAAATCAAGCCAGCCTTTTTCAATTTCGGCGATGAGGTCTTCCGCACCCGCCTTGTCAGCCCCGGCCGCTAACGCCTCTTTTTCTTTATCCCCTTTTGCAAACGCAATGACGCGAACATTTCTTCCCAAACCATGGGGAAGACCAACCGCACCGCGAACGGTCTGATCGGTCTGCTTTGGGTCCACACCGAGACGGATTGCGAGGTCAACCGTCTCATCAAACTTGGCAAACTTGACCTCACCCAACAGCTTCAATCCCTCATCGAGGGTGTATCTCTTGGTGCGGTCAACTTTTTTCAAACTGGCTACGTATTTTTTTGACATTTAAATAACCTCAATCCCCATGCTGCGGGCTGTCCCTGCAATTGTTCTCATCGCTGCCTCAAGATCGGCCGCATACAGGTCCTGCATCTTGAGTTTGGCAATCTCTTCCACTTGGGCACGTGTTACCTTACCAACCTTTTCTTTATTAGGAACACCCGATCCCTTTTCAATCTTCGCTGCCTTCTTCAAAAGAATCGAGGCGGGCGGTGTCTTCAAGATAAAGGTAAAGGATCGATCCTGATAAACCGTGATGATCGCTGGGATCACAAGCCCCTGTTCCATCTTTTGGGTCTTGGCATTGAACTGCTTGCAGAACTCCATGATGTTGACCCCATGCTGACCAAGGGCCGGCCCTACGGGAGGAGCTGGGTTCGCCTGCCCTGCTGGGCACTGCAATTTGATCTGGGCTGTTATTTTTTTCGGGGCCATATTAGTTTTTCTCCACCTGCATGAAGTCGAGTTCCACCGGTGTGGAGCGACCAAAGATACTGACCAGCACCTTCAGCTTACCCTTTTCCGGTTTCACCTCATCCACAAGGCCGTTAAAATTAGTAAACGGTCCATCTACCACACGAACAGACTCTCCTTTTTCAAAGCTGACCTTCGGCTTCGGCTTCAAAGTCCCTTCGCTAATCTGATGAGTGATTCGATCCACCTCTTCATCAGGAACAACCGGTGGCGTCTTACTCCCGCCGACAAAACCGGTGATCTTCGGAATCCCTTTCACAATCCTCCAGGACTCCTCATTAAATTCCATTCTCACCAAAATGTAACCGGGGAAAAATTTCCGCGTTGCGGTCTTCTTGACCCCTTTTTTCATCTCCACCACACTCTCGGAAGGGACCAATACCTGGTCGATCAAGGCTTGCTTTCCCAAGCTCTTGATCTTTTCATCGAGCGCCTTCTTTGCCTTCTGCTCGAACCCCGAATAAGTATGAACGACGTACCAGTGAAGCATAAATCCTTTCCCTAATAAGACAAAATCCCGCTAGTGATCGTTCCCCACATAAAATCAAACAAAAAAAGAAT
>JAUSKE010000136.1 GCA_030649435.1 Deltaproteobacteria bacterium | reverse complement strand
TTAAAGGAGGCGAGCGAGTAGGTTTTTCCATCCACCCCCGGTAACGCAAAGTCGGGGGCCTGTTGCCCAAACTGAATCTTGCAGGGATTTTTTGTAATCAGGACCATTCTTGTCTCCTACAAAATCCCATCCAGGCCGTTGAGGAATTTCTGAAGCCGATCTTTGATTCCCGCTTCTTGCGTGATCCAGATGGGGCCGTCGTAGAGTTCTTTGATCTTCAAGACGATCCGGTCATACTCACCATCGATCTCTTGTAAATCGAAATCGGTGATCCGGGGCCACTCTTTTTGCAAAAATTCTTTGACCAACTCCCAATGGGTCTGGAGCCGGTTCGGTGTCGTCTTCAAGGCTTCAAGCCAGGATTCGGGTGTTTCTTCTTCGGGGCGTCGTTCGGTGGGCGTGGTGTGATCGCGGCATTATTTTTATATTGGGGAGAGAGTTCGGCATTCACCTTGGCCCATTCCGGGGCCTCATCGACCGAGGCAACGATCGCTTCGACCGGGCATTCCGGAAGACAGGCGCCGCAGTCGATACAAACATCGGGGTCGATGACCATGAAGGTCTCACCTTTATAGTCGCCGGGGTAAATGCAATTGACGGGGCAGACATCGACGCAATCTGCGTACTGTTCTCCGAGGCACTCTTGATTGATCACGTAGGGCATGGCAGCTCCTCCTTAGTAGGGCTGATTAATCATAGCGGAATAAAGAAGTCAACTGGGTGGACTTTTAAAGCTGTCGAACGCGAACGCCGGCCCCTTGAAGGAGCCTCATCGGCGTTTCTCCGAGAGGGTAGTCGTGGTTGAACACCACCTCCACGAGCCCTGAATTGATGATCATCTTCGCACAGAGGAGGCAGGGGGAAAAAGTGGTGTAGAGGGTCGCTCCTTTAATAGTCACCCCATGGTAGGCCGATTGAGTAATTGCATTTTCCTCGGCGTGGGAACAGTAACAGTCTTCCAGTTGCGTTCCCGATTGGGTCAGGTTGTTGCAACGGGGGCAACCTCCTTCATTGCAATTGGTGACGCCGCGAGGGGTCCCGTTGTAACCGGTCGAAATGATCCGCTTGTCTTTGATGAGGAGTGCCGCCACTTTTCTCTTGATGCAGTTGCTCCGGAGGGAAACCACCTTGGCGATCTCCATAAAATAAGTATCCCACGAAGGGCGGGCAATCGTGGCGGAAAGATCCTGGACGATTTTTTTGAGACCCTCTTGGAGGGCCGGAAGAGTCTCGTTATTTTCGATCTCGAGATCGGCCAGCTCCGCTGTTTTACCGAGTTGTTGCGAGGTTTCGTCTTTCCCCTCGAATTCAATTTTTTCCAGCTTTCGAAACTGATCCAAGGTTTGAGGATCGTTTTCGCGGCCACGCTTCTTGATCCGTTCAAACCGGACCTTCTCCGAGGCAACCACATGAAGAAGTCGGAAGTCCGGCCGTCGCTTGAGTACGGCGACCTCAGCCGGGTTGCGGATTGAGTCGATCACATAGTTTTTGTCAGAAGAAAGTTTCTGGAGTGTCTTTTCCGCCAGGATCCCAGGCCCCTGTTGCCGACGTAGTTCATTGCCGATCGCGATCAGGTTGTCTCGCGTGATTGGTTGGCCAAGGCGAACCAGTTCTTCTCTGAGTATGTCCGAGAGAGAATGAGCCTCAAAACCGGTCACCTTAAGGGTGTTAACAATCTCCCCTTTGCCCGAGCCATTACGCCCGGTAAGTCCGATGATCATTACCTCTACATTACTTCTGTCCTGTCAGGCTGTCAATTGACAACAGGAGGGGAGGGGGGCTCAGAATTTTGCTTGTGCAAAAGCTGTGCCTCGCAGTGCTCTAAAACAAGAAAATTTTCATCCCTTCTTTTTTGGTTTGCAACGGCCCTGTTTTTCTATATGATGGAGCTAGAAAGGCGGGAAATTCAGTGCCAGCGCGGCTCAGAATTGTACAATCGGATGGCTTTACGGTAAAGACGACTCCCCGTTTGAGCCTCCGTTGCCTTCAGCGTAAAGCGGCTTCTGATCTCCACAATATCGCTTCGAGTGGCTTTGAAAATTTTCGCTACCCGAGTGTGTGGGTCCGTTACTTAAGGGATGTCTTGGAGAAACTTCAGGAGGAAAATCCTCCTCCTCTGCACGAATTAGCGGAGATCGAAGATGATCTTGAGGCGATTGAGGCGGGAATGATCCATATGAATATTACCAGCCGGCCACTGGAGATTCTCTTTTTGCCCAGAACCCTTTCGGCCGATGTTATCAGTCGTCTTGCCTGTCTCAAACAAAAGATCCAACCGCCCCTTGCGGCCGGTGAGATCCCGCTCGAAAACCGGTATAATCTTATTTCGTTCCGGCAACGGGCCAGCCGCTAGTGCTTGTTCAAGGTGCTAACTTTCAAGAACTCGAATCGGTAGGACAATCACCGGCAGTCCAGCAAACTGGAGCCGTCGTTGGATGGCCAAGGCGGTTTCGTGGTGCAAAAGGCGGTGAAAAAATTTCTCATGTTGGAAGATCAGTTTGCCTGAAAAGAAGGTGACTTGCTGGAATTCTTCCTTCACCTGTTGACAAAGTTCTTCGAGCGGGCTGATCGTCTCGGTATCAATCGCCATCCGGTAGTCGGCAGGCCAACCATTTTGATGGCACCAGGTGACATATTTTTCCAGATGGGATCTTGTTTCATCCTCGATCTTTTGCACCCCTTCGGCTCCCTTGAAGTTGCCAGAATCCAAGACACCGACTGAAATAAAGATAAAATTTTTGAAGTAATTGGGGAACTGCATCTGGATCGACATTAACTGGTGGAGCCCGAAGCCAGAGAAACCACCGACCATGACAGCTGCCGTCGGAGCACTCTTGTCTATCGTCGGTAGAATTTTATTTTGAGCCACTTGTGCCGGAATAATCGGGACGGTCAGCAGGTCATCCAGCCTTTTTAAGTCTTTCCGGATGGTATGGTAATGACGCCGGATCAGAAAACAGAGGGCGACCACGGTGCAGGTGATTGCCGAGGTCATCCATCCCCCTTCGGAGAATTTTTCATAAAGTGTGATAAAGAGGATGCAGAGGCACATCACGAGTCCTGTCCCATGGATCGCTAGCTGGCTTTTCCAGCGTGATTCTTTGCCCCTCTCGACAATCCAATGTCGGGACATGCCCAATTCCGTGAGAACAAAGGTGATAAAGACGTTGATGGAATACATGACGACCAGCATTGTGACATTGCCGCGTGTGTAGAGGAGCGTTCCGATGGCGGCGGCCCCCATGAGGTAGACGCCATTTTTGGTGACCAATCGGTCAGAGAGTTGGGCGAAGTGACGGGGGACCCAGGAGTCAAGCGCCATGTTGGCCAAAACCCTTGGCCCGTCAATGAAACCGGTTTGCGCGGCAATAAAAAGAAGGGCTGCTTCAGCAACGAGCGTAATGATGACGATCGCCTGACCCAGAGAGAAGTCGCCGATCTGCCAAGTCCCGAAGAGGTTTTGCACCAGGACGGCGTTCATTGTCTTTCCTGCCACTGGCACGGAGTGGGTCAACAGGTAAGAAAACAGAATCCCCCCCGCCGTAAAGGCGAGTGAGATGGCCATCATAAACATCGTCTTCTTCGCCGTTTTAACACGAGGCTCACGGAGCGTCGCCACGCCGTTTGAGACCGCCTCGATCCCGGTGTAAGTCCCACCCCCCATCGAATAGGCCCGGAGCAGAATCATGGCGAGCGGGAAAAAACCGATTGTGTTGACTGAGTCGTGAAAATTGGTAGAGGTTTCCTGAAAAACAACTGGCAAGTCGGTGAGATGGCTCCCGACGGCATAGAGGATCATGAAAAGGTGGGTGACGATAAAAAGAACGAAGACCGGTGCGATGAGGGTCACTGATTCCTTGACGCCACGGAGGTTCAAGAGAACCAGGAAAAGTAGGGCGAAGACCTCAGCCGTTAGTTTGAACCCGATCAGACTGTGTGGCAAGAAAGACCAAAGCGCATCACACCCTGCTGCAACTGAAACGGAGATCGTGAGGAAATAATCAACGAGTAGGGCACAACCGGAAACGACGCCCGCTTTTTCTCCCAATAATTTGGTAGCGACGAGGTAACCACCGCCACCGCCCGGAAAATCCTGGATCAGGTTGGAATAGGCGATGGAGATCACAAAAATTGTCGTCGTCATCATGACGACCAGGATGATGGCGAGTGGAGAGTGAGACCCCAGTGCCCGGAACGCCTCCTCGGGACCATAAGCAGAAGAAGAAAGGCCGTCGGCACCCAAACCGACCCAGGCCAAAAAGGCGGCTAAGGAGACCTTGTGCCCTAGCGATGGGTCATAGAGATTACGTGTTGGCCCAAGAAGGAGGTTACGGACCCGTCCCCAAACGGTTTGTGGTAACTTCGAAAGGTCGTTGGATGGTTTATTCAAGCAGCGGGGAGAAGCTATCGACAATTTGGAGGAGAGTCAAGTATACTCCGCCCATGAACCACAAGGCTACTTTTGCGGGGGGCTGTTTCTGGTGCGTCGAACATGCCTTTCATGAATTAAAAGGGGTGACCGCTGTCGTCTCCGGTTATACGGGGGGTAAGACGGAAAAGCCCACTTATGAAGAGGTCTCGTCCGGGACGAGCGGTCATCTGGAAGTTATTCAGGTCACCTACGACCCGGCCCAAATCAGTTATCCGCAGCTCCTCGATTTTTTCTGGAGGCAGATCGACCCGACCGATACCGGCGGCCAATTTGTCGATCGTGGGAGTCAGTACCGGGCGGCTATTTTTTATCATGACGAGGCGCAGAAAAAAGCGGCCGAAAAGTCCAAGGAAGAACTGGGCCGATCGGGGCGGTATCAAAAACCGATCGTGACCGAAATCCTCCCGGCGACCCCTTTTTATCCGGCGGAGGGGTACCATCAGGATTATTCGCGCAAAAATCCGCTCCGCTATTCTCTCTATAGTTCACAATCTGGCCGAGACCAGTACCTGAAAAAAGTTTGGGGGAACGACTCGTGCCAAAAACCGGCTAAAGATGATGAACTGAAAAAGATTTTGAACCCGATGCAGTATGAGGTGACCCAGTGTAGCGGGACGGAGCCTCCTTTTCGAAACGAGTATTGGGATAATAAGAAGGAGGGGATCTATGTCGATGTCGTTTCTGGCGAGCCGCTCTTCAGCTCGGTCGACAAGTTTGATTCCGGAACTGGCTGGCCCAGTTTTACACGGCCGATCGAATCCAAAAATGTTGTTGAAGATGAGGACAACAGTCTTGGCGTGAAGAGGACCGAGGTCAAGAGCCGGAAAGGCAGCTCGCACCTGGGGCATCTTTTTCCGGATGGTCCTGCACCGACAGGACTCCGTTATTGCATCAACTCCGCCTCGCTCCGATTTATCCCTAAAGAGAAACTGGAGAAAGAGGGGTATGGCCAGTACATGAAACTCTTTCCTTAACTGTCTTTACAATCGTCTAATTATAGTCTAATATTAGTCTAATATGTTTGAGCCAAAATACAAAGTGTCTGAACTATTACTAAGTCATATCAAAGAGATTACTGTCTTAACGGAGGGGTTAAATAACCTTTCCTTCCCAGGTACTATTTTGGCCGATTTTGAAAAAAAAGCCAACTCATTGTCTGCCCATGCCTCCACCAGCATTGAAGGAAATCCCCTGTCACTAACTGAAGTCAAAAGAATTTTGAAGTTAAACTCCAAAAATGTTCGGGATACGGAACGCGAAGTGTTGAACTACAACCGTATCCTGAAGAAGCTCAATGAAAAAATAAAACGGGGCAGTGTGAACATCAATATTTCTCTGATTTGCGAGATTCAGAAAGAAATCACCAACGGTCTCATCGAAAAACATCGTTGTGGAAAATTGCGAACGGAACCTGTCTTTGTGAACGATCCCAAAAGTGGCAATCCGGTCTATCTTCCGCCGGATCATCCAGATGTTCCCGGCTTGATGAATGATCTGCTCCAATTCGTAAAAGAAAAAAAGGGGCACACCGACCCGCTGATTTTGGCCGGACTATTCCATAAACAATTTGTAATCATCCACCCTTTTGTGGACGGCAATGGCAGAACGGCCCGTCTTGTGACTAAAGCACTGCTCGCAGACATGGGGCTCAACACGTTTAATCTTTTCAGTTTCGAGAATTTTTACAATAAAAATGTCGCCACCTATTTCCAAAGAGTGGGTTCATCGGGCAATTATTATGAAATTGTGAGGAGCCTTGATTTCACCGAGTGGCTGGAATATTTCACCGGCGGAATCATAGACGAAGTTCTGCGCGTAAAAAAGGAGTTGGCATTAGAGACAGCAACGCCCGCATCTGTCCTTCAGCTTTATCACAAAAAGCTTTTAGATT
>JAUSKE010000133.1 GCA_030649435.1 Deltaproteobacteria bacterium | reverse complement strand
ACTCAAGGCGCGCGATCAGGTTCGCCTCGATGCCATCCGAATGGCAGTCGCTGCCATCAAAAATAAAGAAATTGATAAAAGAGGGGCCTTGACCGATGTCGAACTGACTCAGGTTCTCGGAACCCTTTGTAAGCAGCGGCGCGAATCAATCGTTGAATTTAAAAAAGGGGGACGCGATGATCTCGTTCAAAAAGAGACACGCGAACTCGATATCTTGCAGGCCTTTCTACCCAAAGCCCTTTCTCCTGAAGAAGTTGAAAAACGGGTGAAGCAGGTTATTGCGGACCTAGCGGCGGTTGGGCCAAAAGAGATGGGGCGTGTGATGAAGGCATTGAAGGATGAGATGGCTGGCAAGGTGGATGGTCAAGTCTTGAGTGAAACGGTTCGTCGTCTTTTAGGATAATTCTCTCATTACAAAAAGGAGTCCTCTCTTGGGTTTGATCTCTGAGCAGCAACTGAGTGAGATCAAATCACGCGGTGATATTGTCACGCTGATTGGCGAGTTCATCCCCCTCAAACGGGCCGGTCGAAACTGGAAAGGGCACTGCCCCTTTCACGAAGAAAAAACCCCCTCCTTTATGGTGAGTGCCGAAAAGCAGATCTACCACTGCTTTGGTTGTGGCGAAGGGGGGAACGTCTTTAATTTTATCATGAAATTCGAGGGGTTGAGCTTTGTCGAGGCGGCTGAAAAACTGGCGGCCCGCTACGGGATCCATCTCGTTCATGAGGCCCGTACCGAGGATGTTGTGGTCCAGCGTGGTGAGAAGGAGCTTCTGTCGAAGGTCAACCGGATGGCGGCCCGTTATTTTTATCAAACCTTGCAAGAGCCGGTGAGTGGCGCAAAGGGGCGTGAGTATCTTCAGGCCCGTGGCGTTCTTCCGGAGACGGTTAAAAAGTTTGGATTAGGGCTTTCGCTCCCTTCTTTTCAGGGACTGGTCCCCTTTTTGGAATCGCAAAAGGTCCCACTCGCTTTGGCCGAGAAGCTGGGGCTCGTTCGTAAGGGTGAGGGCGGCCGGTACTATGATTTTTTCCGGGACCGTCTGATCTTCCCGATCATTTCACCCGGGCGGCAGGTGATCGGTTTTGGTGGGAGGACCCTAGCGAATGATCCGGATCAGGCCAAATACATTAATTCGGTCGATTCTCCCCTTTATAATAAGGGAGAATCTGTTTTTGGATTGAACCTGGCCAAAACGGCGATCCGACAAAAGAACGAAGTCATTTTGGTCGAGGGGTATCTTGATCAGATTATGCTTTTTCAGAACGGTTTTGAAAATGTGGTTGCCCCATTGGGGACCGCACTGACAGAGGGTCAGATCAAGATACTGGCCCGGTTTAGTGATCATTTTACGCTTCTCTTTGATGGTGATGCCGCTGGGTTCAAGGCGCGCGAGAGGGCCTTGCCGCTCTTTCTAAAGATGGGTATTCCGGTCAAGACAGTGCCGCTCCCTCTCGCTGAAGATCCGGACAGTTTTGTCCGAAAAGAGGGACCTGAAGCCTTGGCGGCGAAATTGGCTCAGGCGGTTCCGCTCCTCGATTTTTTGATCGAAAAAGTAGCCCTTGAGACCGAGCGTTCCCCCCAGGCCAAATCGGTGGCGGTCAAGGGGCTTCTTCCCTATCTCGCCCTGATCTCCGGAGAGGTCGAAAAAGGGCTCTCACTCCAAAAACTTGCCTCCCTCTTTCAGGTGGAGGAAAATCTGATCCTAAAAGAGCTCCATGCACTGCCAAAAAAAGGCGCAACTTTTACCCCCCCATTAGCCGATGAAGCAATGGTTGTTGGGGAAGGGTCCTTTCCGGGAAGGTTACCTGCGCTGTTAAAGAGCCTGTCCCCCCTCGAAAGGACCCTGTTTGAGCTTGTTCTTTCGGGGCACCCGGTACCCCCCTCTTTTTGGAGGGTGGTGGAAGAGTCTGATTTCTCGAGTTTTGAACTCCAAGAACTCTGGCGGCAGATCCGGATGATCGGAGAAAAAGAGGGAATTGTTTTGATTGCAACGTTACTCAATCAGCTGCAGGATGAACGCTTGCGCCGGTGGGCTGTTTCTCTCGCGATGGAAAATCTGTTGTCGGGTGAGGATCTCCCCAAGGCATTTCAGGATTGCGAGAAGGAAATCCGTCGTCGCAGCTTTAAAAAGGAGTTGGCGGTTTTGACCCAAGAGATACGGCTGGCTGAGGAGAAGAGGGATTCTAAGCGTCTTTCGGAATTGATGGCACAAAAAAATAAATTGCTTCAGGAGACCGTTTTGATAGGTGAAGACAGGGTTATTTACTCGGGGGTGAGGGCATGAGCATGGCGACAGAAAAAAAAGAGATCAAAGAAGTCCAACAACTGATCAGTCTCGGAAAAGAAAAAGGATTTTTGACCTACGAAGAGGTCAATGATGCCCTTCCGGATGATCTCGTTTCCCCTGAACAGATTGATGGTGTCCTTTCGATGTTCGACGAAATGGATATCGAAGTCGTCGACGATGACGAAGGGGCCAAGATGTTGAAAAAGAAACCGGCGGCCACGACTGCGGCTTCTGGTTCTTCTGAAGAAAAGAGTGCCGCCTCTGACGACGACGAGGAAGAAGAGCCCGCCCCTGCCGTCGAGGTTGAAGTGGTGGAAGATGCCGGTGGCAAATCGACCGATCCGGTCCGGCTTTATCTCCGAAAAATGGGAACCGTCCCACTCCTCACACGTGAGGGGGAGGTCGAAATTGCGAAAAAGATTGAACAGGGAGAAGACGGGGTTATTCGAATTTTTCTGGGGATCGAATTCGGCCTGAAGGCCTTTTTGGAAATGGGGGAAGGGCTCGCCAAGAATAAAATTCGCGTTGCTGAGATTGTCAAAGATTTTGACGATATTGAAGAGGGAGAAGGGCTGGATGAGTCCGAATACCGGCTCAAGGTTTTGAAGTTGATGACCAGGGTTCGGAGTTCCATCAAGGATCTGAGAAGCTTCCAGGCTAAGGCCAACAACGGTCGGCTTCGGGAAGAAAACCGCAAAAAAGCGGCTGAAAGCTCTGTTCAGTTTCGGGAACAGGCCCTTGATGCGTTGAAGGAGATGCGTCTCAACAAGAAGACGATCGATCACCTGATCGAGCAGTTGGGTATTTTTATCCAGCAGATCGAAGAACAGGAAAAATCTCTCAGTCATTGCCGTCGTAAATTGGGTGTCGAAGCGGACGAAGTTGCCGCCTTGCTCAAAGATTTTCGTCGCAGCCGTTACATGGAGCGAAAGATCGCGGCCAAGCTGAAGCTGGACAGGGATGAGGTTTTCCAGATTGCCGAGACGGTGCGACAGGCGGAACGAAAAATCGCCGAAACAGAACGGCATTTCGGGGCCGATGAAAAGGAATTAAGAAAGGCCCACAAAGATATCCGCAAGGCGGAGGAGTTTGCAGAGAGGGCGAAGAGCGAACTGGTCGAGGCGAACCTCCGACTGGTTGTGAGCATTGCCAAAAAATATACCAATCGCGGGCTTCAGTTCCTCGACCTGATTCAGGAAGGGAACATTGGTCTGATGAAAGCGGTCGACAAGTTTGAATACAAACGTGGGTACAAGTTTTCAACCTATGCCACTTGGTGGATCCGTCAGGCGATCACCCGTGCGATTGCTGATCAGGCGAGGACGATTCGTATTCCGGTCCATATGATCGAAACGATCAACAAATTGGTTAGAACGTCACGTTACTTGGTGCAGGATCTGGGGCGCGAGCCGACGCCGGAAGAGATTGCCGAGAAGATGGAGCTTCCACTTGAAAAGGTCCGCAAGGTCTTGCGGATTGCAAAGGAACCGATTTCACTCGAAACGCCGATCGGTGAAGAGGAAGACAGTCACTTGGGGGATTTTATCGAGGACAAATCGATCCCGACGCCCTCTGAGGCGGTGGTGAACCTGAATCTCTCCGAACAGACGCAGCGTGTTTTGGCGACACTGACCCCTCGCGAAGAAAAAGTCCTTCGGATGCGGTTCGGCATCGGCGAAAGATCGGACCATACGCTGGAAGAGGTTGGCAAAAATTTTTCGGTGACTCGTGAGCGAATCCGGCAGATTGAGGCGAAGGCGTTGCGCAAGCTTCGTCACCCGTCACGAAGCAAAAGGTTGAGAAGTTTTGTTGATTAAAGTAGATTGGACCTCATCAACGGGGCCTGTCCCCAAAAGGGGACAAGCTCTTGTAAGCGCTCAGTTGGTATGCGCCACCTGAGCTTAACAAGGGCCTGTAGCTCAATGGTAGAGCCCCCGGCTCATAACCGGGCCGTTGTAGGTTCGAGTCCT
>JAUSKE010000010.1 GCA_030649435.1 Deltaproteobacteria bacterium | reverse complement strand
ACTTTTTGAAATTGTTTCGTAGCCAACGGGCCAAGACCATCCAACGGCTCGCCTAAGGCGCTAACCACACGACCCAAGAGCTCTTTACCAACTGGAACTTCCGCAATACGACCAGACCGCCGGACGGTGTCCCCTTCCTTGATTTCAAGAACCTCCCCCATGACCGCAACACCAACGGTGTCTTCTTCAAGATTAAGGACGATCCCCTTGATCCCATTTTCAAAGACAACCAGCTCTCCCGCTAACGCCTTGTCGAGTCCGTAAACCCTCGCGATACCGTCACCTACCGAGAGAATGGTGCCGACTTCCGAAACCTCGGCCTTCTTCCCATACTCCTTGATCTGCTTTTTGATAATCGAACTTATTTCTTCAGCACGTAGTTCCATTTAGAACCTCCAAAGGATTTAATGAGACCCCATCAATTCATCTTTTAGTTTACGAATCTCTGTACGGACCGAACCATCATAAAGGATGCCCCCCTGACGCAACACAACCCCACCGATCAGGCTAGGGTCAATTTTTTCCTGAAAGATCGGCTTCTTTTTTGTTTTCTGGGCCACAAACTGCTCGGCCCGTTTTAGAAAATCTTTTGAGAGCGGTGATGGGCTGGTCACCTCGACACGAACAATCCCTAAAATTTCATCCTGAAGTCGTTCGATTTCTCGTTCAATCTCGTGAAAGGCAAAAATCCTGTTTTTATCCAACAGGAGAAACATAAAATGCCGCACCGGCACCGACAGAGCGAGACGATCGGCGATTTCACCCAAGAGCGCCTGTCTCTCAGCCAGGGGATAAGCACTCTCCCCCAAAGTTTTTAAAAGCTCTTGATGACTATGAAAAATTGAGGCCAGTTTTTGGATCTCCTGGACCGAAGATTCGAGAGTCCCCTCTTCTTTGACAAGAAGGGTAAGGGCCCTGGCGTAGCGTCTGGCAAGAGAACCGTTTTCCATGAATTTAGGACTGCGCCTCCAACCGCTTTAAATAACCTTCCGTTAATTTCACCTGGTCGTCCTTTTCAAAATGATCATGAACCAGTTTTTCGGCAATCTCCGCTGCCAACTGAACCGCTTCTTTCTGGAGAACAATCTTCGCCTTCCGGATCTCCTGAGCGGCGATCTTCTTCCACTCCTCGTTCATGGACAGTTCCCACTCTTTGGACTCTTTTAAGATCTGCTTCTTTTGCAACTCGCCATCATTTTTTAATTCGGCAACAAGCTGCTGGGCCTCTTTCTCAATGTGAGACAATCTCTTTTCATAAGAAGCATGCTTCTCCCCTGCTTCCCGCGCCAGCTTTGTTGCCTCTTCAATCTGGAGAGCCAGTTGCGATCTGCGGACCAACCAAAATTCACGAAGCGGCTTTCGGAGGAAGTAGGTAAGAACACCGACAAAGATGACAAAATTAATAATCTTCCAAAACATTAAATTGGCCTCTCCAAAATCTTTTCTGCAAAATCATGCCCCAGCTGCTGGGCATACTGACGAAGCTGTAATGTTGCTTCAAGCCCCTCTTTTTCAATCTGCTCCTGGGCCTCGCTCATCTTTTTCTGATGGGTCTCACGAACCCTCTTCAGAACCTCCGCCTGAGAAACCAACGCCTCCTGCCGAAGCGCCTCTTTTAATTTCATCCCTTCGTTTCGTGCCCCGGCCAAGACAACTTCGATCTGTGAAAAAATCTGGCTGGTTTCCTTTTCAAGACGCGCCGCTTTTTCCCGCGCCCCTTCCGTTTTTTCCCGACGCACCTTGAGAATCGTCAATGTGGGGAGAAACACAAACTGACGCAAAAGCAAAAAGGCCGTCAAAAAGAGGGCCCACTGAATAAAAAAAGTCTCGTTCGGGTACAGGTCTATCATTGTTATAAATAAGGAAGATCGGGGGCGGAAGCTAATCTATCCCCCAAACCTTGTCAAGAGAGGTCGATTAGTAGCTTTTCGCAGCCGCTTCAAGATTATGAACGGTTGCCTGTCGTGCCATCGCACAGGAACCTTCAAAAAGGACCCCCTCCTCAATCACGAGTGTCTGGGTCGAAATATCGCCTCGGACAGCCGCAGGGGCATGCATCTCAATGCGATCACTCGCCGCGATGGTGCCGGAAACATGGCCATGAATCACGACACTCCCAACCTCCATTTTGGCATCGACCTCGGCCCCTTCCCCGACAATCAATGTCCCTTCGGAGAAGATCTCGCCGGTAAACTTGCCGTGGATCCTAACCGTCCCTTCGAAGGTCAACTTCCCCTCGAATTCACACCCCTTCTCAAGCAGCCCATTCATGCTACCAGCCGACGACGTTTCTTTGATTGCTCTTTCTCCAAACATAGTTCCCCCTCTTTTAAAAAGCCCAGTGGGCTATTAGTATTTCAACTTTTGAGAGTACTTCAGTGCTCGTCAAAAGTTAGAAATACTTATGGTTAATCCATCATAATGTACCATAGTTGCTTTTAGTCATTAAATGATACAATCGGTTTAGATCATCTGGACCATAATATTCAATAAGAATCTTGCCCCCCTTGCCGGAAGGGACAAGACGAACCTGGGTTCCCAAAAACCGACGCATCTCCGCCAAAACCGACTGGAGGGCTGGCGGGAGCATCTTGTCACGACGATTGACTAGTCGAGCCTTCAACGGCCGCCCTGCGGAAAGCACCCGCTCAAGCTCTCGGACCGACCACCCTTCACCGACAATTTTGTCACAATAATAAAGTTGGCGTTCCACCTCCGCCACCCCCAAAAGGGCGCGGGCATGCCCCATCGTTACCCGGCCCAACCAGAGGGCCTCCCTCACCTTTTCGGGCAATTTCAAAAGACGCAAGGCATTGGCCACAGAGGCTCGGTCCTTACCAACCTTCTGGGCCACCTGTTCCTGTGTGTAAGAAAACCGGTCGATCAAGGCCTGATAAGCAGCCGCCTCTTCTAGAGGGTTCAGATCTTCCCGCTGAATATTTTCGATCAGGGCTAATTCGAGCGACTCCCCTTCCGAACTTTCCCGCACCACAACAGGAACCCTGGTGAGCCCGGCGCTCTTGGCGGCACGCCAACGACGTTCACCGGCGATCAACTCAAATGAATTCCCACTGCGACGAACAATCAGCGGAGAGAGAATCCCTTTCTCACGAATGGAGGCAGTCAACTCGGCAATCGCCGCTTCAGCAAATCGCTTGCGAGGTTGCTGGTGATTGGCCTGAATCTGATCGATCGCCAACCATCGGTAGCCACTTCCCTCTTTAGCCCCCTCCCCTTCTCCTGGTGAATTGACCACTTCTGTTTGAACGGTCGCTGCCACCGAAGAAACGGGACGAATGAGAGAGGCCAACCCTCGCCCCAACCCTCTCGGTGAAATATTTTTTTGTTGTTCCATTGTTTACCTCACAGTTACAAGTTCACTACTTCTTTTCCGACACGTTCCATCCGTTCCAAAAATTCTTTGGTCAATTCCAGATAACTTTGGGCCCCACGGGACTTCACATCGTAGAGCAGGACCGGCTTTCCATGAGACGGAGCCTCTGAAAGACGGACATTCCTCGGGATCACTGTCTGAAAAACGGTTTCTTTAAAATGTTTTCTCAACTCTTCCTCAACCTGCCGAGCCAAGTTATTACGGGCATCAAACATGGTGAGCAAAATCCCGGCAACCGATAAGGTTGGATTTAAAGAGCTTCGAACAAGATCAATCGTTTTTAAAAGCTCACTCAAACCCTCAAGTGCATAATACTCACACTGAACCGGGATCAGAACCGACTCCGCCGCAACAAGTCCGTTCAAGGTCAACAACCCGAGTGACGGAGGAGAATCAATCAAGATATATTCGTAGTTGGCAGAAAGAGAAGAAAGAGCCTTCTTCAATTTAAATTCTCTTTCATCCAAACCAACCAACTCCACCTCAGCCCCAACGAGATTGTTGGTGGAAGGAATTAGGTCCAGATAGCTCAACCCTGTCTTGATAACCGCTTGAGAAGGGTCTCCATCCCCGAGAATTAAGTTATAAATATTTGTATTTATTGTACTTTTATCGATTCCGAGGCCGGATGTCGTATTCGCCTGTGGATCACAATCAACAAGGAGGGTCTTTTTTTCACTCACGGAGAGGGAGGCGGCAAGGTTGATCGCCGTTGTCGTCTTCCCCACCCCACCCTTCTGGTTACAAAGCGCAATAATTTTAGCCATTTAGCATTAATAAGGGGCTCGCGTACCATGGGTACTCCCTTCGGTCGTCGCCCCCTCCACTGGCCAAGCCAGATGGAGCCTCCCCCTCGTCGGCCCTTTGGGCCTGGTTTGAGAACTCCAGATAGCTTGTATTCTATAACATCTTAATTTGACGCTACATTAATATATATGTATGATCAAATCAAGAAAATTGTTCCACGTGGAACAATTCGCTTCAAACTGGTTTCTTCCAGACAAAGAGCGATCGATCGGCCTTAGAGTAGGGGAGTTGATAAATCAACCTGGTTTCAACTAGCCGATACTTCTTGATAAGATCGATTGCCAAGATCAGTTCTGATTCAGGAATCTTTCCCTTCATCAGAATAAGCTGGCCCCGAGGGGCGAGAGAGGGAAGGGCCGCCTTTAAAAAATCTGCCACCTTGAATGTTCCACGTGAAACAATCTGGTCTACCTTAGTGGTTATTTTTTTATCCGGGAGATGAGACCAAATCGACCGACAGTTATTCAATTCCAGCCTTGTTATCATTTCAGAGATAAAGTTGACCTTTTTCTTGGTCGCCTCAACAAGGATGAACTCTCTTTCTGGCTGAACGATCGCGAGGGGCAGACCTGGAAAGCCAGCTCCAGAACCAACATCCATCAGCGAGCCTGGCAAGAGGTAGGGGAGGAGCGCCAGGGAATCGATTAGATGTTTTTCAATGACCTCATCGATCTCGGTGATCGCCGTCAAATTGATTTGATGGTTCCACTCCAGCAGGTTCTCAACGAGGGAAGAAAGCTTTGGAACAAACCGTTCATCAAATGAAAGGCCGAGCTTTTTGGCCCCCTCCAATAGTTTGAGTTTTTGCTCTGGCGAAAACAAGATGATCTTCAGGCCGCTTTCTTTTTGAGGGCCACCATCAGGAGCGATAGGGCAGTCGGGGTTATCCCCGAGACCCTTGAGGCCTGACCTATTGTTAAAGGTTTGATTTTATTAAGTTTTTCTATAATTTCGTGGGAGAGGCCAGAAACCTGTTCGTAGCAAAAACCTTGGGAGATCCGAATCGATTCCATCTTACCAAAACGGGCTATTTCTGTTTCTTGCCGTGCAATATACCCCTTATATTTGATCTGGATTTCAATCTGCTCGGCCACCGGTTCCGGTAGATTCGAGAGGGTTGAATGATCCTTCTCCCCTTGAGCAATCTTGATCAACTTTGCAAAATTGATTTCCGGTCGAGAAAGGAGTTCTGCCAAACTCTGCCCCTTACGAAGTGGGGCAGACCCGACCGCAACAAGACTGTTGTTGACCGATTCGGTGGGAGAGAGCTGTGTCATTTCCAAAAAAGTCATGCCTCTCTCCAAAAGGGAACGTTTTTCAGAGAAGGATCGATACTCCTCAGCTGAAACGAGCCCAAGCCGGTAGCCCATCTCCCGCAGGCGGAGGTCCGCATTATCCTCCCGCAAGAGGAGGCGATATTCAGCCCTCGAAGTAAACATCCGATAAGGTTCGGCACGACCCTCCACCTCAACCCCCTTTGTCACAAGATCATCGACCATGACCCCGATGTAGGCCTGAGAGCGCTCCAATAAAAGGGGAGGGCGCCCCTCGATTTTTAGAGCGGCATTGATTCCAGCCATCAATCCTTGTGCCGCCGCCTCTTCATACCCTGTGGTCCCATTAATTTGACCGGCAAGGTAGAGGCCTTCAACCATCTTCGTCTCAAATGTAGGACTGACCTGTGTTGGCGGAACATAATCATATTCGATCGCATAGCCAGGCTTCATTACCTCGACTTCTTCCAAACCCACTATGGAGTGAAGCATCTCCATCTGAACATCGAGCGGGAGAGAGGTCGATAGGCCGTTGGGGTACCACTCACGGGTTGAGAGTCCTTCTGGTTCTAAGAAAATCTGGTGCCGTGACCGATCGGCAAATTTAACAACTTTATCCTCAATGGAGGGGCAGTAACGAGGTCCCGTGGAGGTAATCCGGCCGGTGTAGAGCGGAGAGCGATCTAGGGCGCCTTGTATAATCTGATGGGTTTTCTCATTGGTATGAGTGATGTAACAGGGGACCTGCTTCATTTTGGTTTCAGTCTCTGAAAAAGAGAATCGTGGGATCGGTTCATCCCCATACTGCGGTTCAAGTTTTTTAAAATCGATTGTTCTGGCATCCAGCCGGGGGCAGGTTCCAGTCTTCAGTCGCCCGACCTCGAAACCGAGTCTCAAAAAACTGTCCGATAACCGCTCAGCCGCGATATCACCGGCTCTACCAGCGGGGTAGTTCACAAAGCCGATATGGATCAACCCTTTAAGAAATGTTCCAGTGGTAATAATAACCGCCTTCGCCGCAAAGAACTCTCCAATCTGGCTTTTGACCCCAACAATCTTATCTTCCCGGACAACCAGCTCATCGACCATCAACTGTTTAATATCTAGATTGGGCTGATCCTCCAAAACCTGTCTCATCCGCAGTTTATACGCCAACATATCTGACTGGCAGCGGGTTCCACGAACCGCGGGTCCTTTGCTCGCGTTGAGTCTTCGGAATTGAATGCCGGTCTCGTCCGCATTCTTCCCCATTTCGCCGCCAAGGGCGTCGATCTCACGGACAAGATGCCCCTTGCCAAGCCCACCTACCGCTGGGTTGCAGGACATCTGGGCAATATTATCAAAATTTGAAGTGAGGAGTAGGGTAGGGTGCCCCATGCGAGCAGCCGCCAGTGCCGCTTCGCACCCGGCATGACCAGCACCAATAATGATGGTATCGTAAGACCTCACCGATGGCATTGGGGGAATGCCTAGACCAAAACTCTAGAATCGGCAAGGGGAGATGTTATTCGCAAGCCGGTGGAAGGGGATCGATGGCTGCCAAAGCTTGAATGGAACAATAATTATTCTGAAGCTCCGCGGGGGAAAGAGATTTGTTGTAGATCGCTATCTCGTCTATCAATCCCTCAAAAGGGTGATTCCCGGTTGAAGCACGGTAACCTATATTCAAATCAGTGGTATCCCCTACAGCGGCATCCACCCGACCTGAGCCGGCAGCCACAATGTCTCGATAGAAGGTGACTAATCCACTCCCCCTTGTGAGTGTGACATCATACCAACGCCCCCTCGTCAGGTCCCACGCCAGCGGGTCTGATTGCACAAAAGGTGCGCCACCTCCGTTAAAATTCAATCTCCCCGCAGAAGCTCCCCCATTATCAATAGCCAATTGGAAGTTATTGACTGTTTGGTTTGCCAGAAGAACCCTGTGATCCCCATCGAGTACCCTGGGATTAATTCGAGCACTCACAGTAAAATCTCCACCGCCTATGGAAAAGGCAGGACTTCCCGGAACGAGAACAAAGCTGTTGAGCCCACCGAAATCGAGGGTCCAATCGAAGACGCCCGGAGTTCCCACCCAACCTGTCATTGGGTCAATGTTATTCAACGTACCGATGTGCCCACCACCGCTTGAATCAACGACGATTGAGGAGTTGGGGCCATCGGCAAAAAGCCACCAAGCGACAAGGGAATTGTCCGTATTGATACTGGAGCTAGAACTCAGCGTCGCATTCCCAAATGAGTCGCGGGCCCTAACCTGCCAATGATAGGTGGTATTAGGAGCCAAACTACCAATGACGCAATGAAGATCGGTCGTCAGATTTTGGCAGCCAGGCGCTTCAGCCAGTGGGGGATCTTCAGTGCCAAAGAGAACCGTGTAACTCACGGAGCCGGTCCCCCCTGAGGAACCGTCCCACCTTAAAAAGAGTCTTGTTGGGGCAAAAACTGAGCCGTCGCTTGGACCCTGCAACAGTGGCGCCGTAGGGCCAGGAAGATTGTGGATTGTAATTTCAATGCTATCTGTTGAGCTCCGCGTCCCATCACTCGCCGTTGCTTCAAACACCACTGAAGTATCTGAGGCCACCTGATTCGCCGTAAAGTGAAGGAGTCGTCCGTCCACCTCTTCATCCTGCGTGAAAGTAACGGAAGGCCCTGGTGGAAGAACCTGCCGCCAGGTCACAGTAACAGGCTGGCCATCGGGGTCACTGACCTCCGCACGAACCTGGACATCATCCCCCTCGTTAACATCCTCCCTATCAGGCCCTAACGAGATCGTCGGGATTCGATTGACAAAACGAACATTGACCGTGGCTATCGCTGCTACTGACTCGGCATTTTCTGCCTGTCCATCATTGACCGTGAGCCGAACCTCCACCGTCCTACGTCCTTCGAGATCGGCAGAAGAAACATCGGGGGCCAAGAAACGATAAGTCGCGCTACGATCACCCGTTTGAAGCTCCAGATCAGGTTCATTATTGGTCCAGAGATAGGTCAGTGGCTGAACCACATCGCTATCCCCATCATCAGAGCAAGAACCCTCTAAAATAACTTCTGTTCTTACATAGGGCGGTTCTGATCCGGTTTCGTCGACCTCTACCCCCGCGATGGAGCGATCATTAATGCAAGCGGTCGGTCTTGTATTCACCGTTGTCGAAATGGGCGTAATATGAATCGTCACAGAGATCGGTTCACTAATCAACGGAGGCTGATCAAGGTCAGTCACTTGAAGTTGGATCACAATGGTCTGGGCGGAATTATCGGCTACAGAAGGAGCGACAAAAGAAGTTTCAACCTGGTCGAGCGTCGTTAGCACCGATGCCCCGGCTGTTT
>JAUSKE010000118.1 GCA_030649435.1 Deltaproteobacteria bacterium | reverse complement strand
GGGTTTGCCTTTGATACCGAGACCACTTCCGTCGACCCGATGAAGGCGAAGATCGTTGGGCTCTCTTTTTCTTGCAAGGAGGGGGAGGCGTATTATGTACCGATTGATCATGTCGGGCCGAGCCTGCAGATGTCCAAGGTGAAGGTCTTGGAGGATTTAGGGCCGCTCTTGGCTGACCCGACTGTTCCCAAATACGGCCAGAATATGAAGTACGACATGACCGTCCTCGCCCGTCATGGGATCAGGGTGGCGGGGGAACTCTCCGACACGATGGTCGCCTCCTACCTAATCCGTCCGGAGGGGAATCACAACCTTGAAGTCCTCGCCCAAGAATATTTAAAGCACAAGGTCACCACCTACAAAGAGGTGGTTGGTACCGGTAAGAATGAAAAAAACTTTTCGGAGGTCGACCTCGGCACTGCCTGCGACTACTCGTGCGAAGATGCCGATGTGACCTATCGCCTCGCCCAGATCCTGATTCCCAAAATGAAGGAAGAAGGACTCGAAAAACTTTTTCGTGACCTCGAGATGCCACTCTTGGAAGTCCTTTTGACGATGGAGATGAATGGGATCAAGGTGGATGCCGACGCGCTCGAAAAGATTTCCAAAGAATACGCTGAAAAAATTGGAGTGCTGGAAAAGAAGATCTACCAACTGGCTGGTGAGGAATTTAACATCAATTCCCCCAAGCAGCTCCAGGTGATCCTCTTCGAAAAAATGAAATTGCCGCCGGTCCGGAAGACAAAGACCGGTTATTCTACCGATGCCGAAGTTTTGGAGGAACTGGCCCAGTCCCACGAGCTGCCGAAACACCTCGTGACCTACCGTTTTCTGTCGAAACTCAAATCGACCTACATCGATGCGCTGCCGGAGATGATTCATCCAGAAACCGGCCGGATCCACACCTCGTTCAACCAGACCGTTGCCGCCACCGGCCGACTCTCCTCCTCCGACCCGAATCTCCAAAATATTCCGGCACGAACGGAGGAAGGGAAACGGATCCGCGAGGCGTTCATCGCCGAAAAAGGATTTTTGCTCCTCTCCGCCGACTATTCACAGATTGAGCTCCGACTCTTGGCCCATATGTCCGGGGACAAAAAGCTACTCGCCGCTTTTAAGGCGGATGAGGATGTCCATCGACTGACAGCGGCGCAGATTTTTCAAAAGGCGCCGGATAAAATCACCAATGAAGAGCGCGGAGCCGGCAAGACGGTCAACTTTGCGGTGATCTACGGACAGACCGCTTACGGCCTCTCCCAACAGTTGGGGATCAGTCCGGCTGATGCCGCGCTCTATATTGATAACTATTATAAGGAGTACCACGGAGTCGCCGAATACAAAGAGATGGTCTTGAAAGAGGCGCGAAAGACAAAACAGGTCGAGACGCTCCTTGGCCACCGCCGTTATTTTCCCGATATTGAGAGCGGCAACATGAACATCCGGCAGAATGCCGAACGGATGGCGTTCAACACGATCTTTCAGGGGACTGCCGCCGACATCATCAAACTGGCGATGATCCGGATCCAGAAAAAACTTTCTGGTGGAAAGAGCCGGATGCTCCTTCAGGTGCATGATGAACTGGTCTTCGAGGTGCCGGAGAAAGAGGTCGAAAAGC
This sequence comes from Deltaproteobacteria bacterium, assembly GCA_030649435.1. Lineage (GTDB taxonomy): Bacteria > UBA10199 > UBA10199 > JACPAL01 > JACOUP01 > JAUSKE01. Next base: position 3,242 of record JAUSKE010000118.1, on the reverse strand, counting down.
TCAGTGCCCTCGTCAAAGAGGAAATGGAAAATGCCGTCGAACTGAAAACGCCGCTCAAAGTGGATATTGGTGTTGGAAAAAATTGGTCCGAGGCGCATTAGACCCTAAAAACAAACTGCACCCCACCGACCTTCACCTCGTCGCCCGGGTTCAGAGCAGATTCCTTGATCTTCTTGCCATTCAAAAAAGTCCCGTTGGAAGAATCGAGATCAATCACGACAAAACCGGCTCCACGCTTTTCGATAATCGTATGTTTTCGGGAGACCCGTGATTCTGAAAGGACGATCGTGTTGGAAGGAGACCTGCCGATGGTGATGACCGATTCGAGCGGGTACTCATGAACCATCTGCCCCCCGTCCATCTGAACGAGTGTCGGGACCGCTGACTTGGCTGGAGCAGCTTTTGGTTTCACGGCTGCTGGCAATGACTCACTGGAAGTTGGTTCCTGAAGCTCCTCCTCAAACGATTCCTCTTCTTCAGCGAGGTAGAGAAAGTCTGATTCTTCCTTTTCCTCTTTTACTTCTTTAACCTCTTTTTTGGAAGCCTGTTTTTTCGGGGGCTCGGCTGGTGGGATCGGCTCCGCCGGGAGTTCTTCTCCTTCAAAAAGTTTTTGATACCGTTTCATCGCCGCCGCAAACGATTCAACCGTTTTTTCCAGCCGCTCACTATCGAGTGCCTCTTTGGTTTCGATCTCGCGAAACTTGGCATCGTTGTATTCGCCGGTGATATGACGGAACTTCGCCTCTTCCAACGCCTGCTTGTGCATCATCATCTGACGATCAAGTGTCGACTGTTTCTTCGCCAGATCAATCAGTTCTTTATCAATCTCGACCTTCAGTTGGAGAAAATGGCGGGTCGTCTCGTCAAACTTTTCCTGGTACTCGGCCTTGATCTTTCGGTAGACCGACTCACTCACCTTGTCTTTATGGTCTTCCGCTTTTTGAACCCTGACCTTGAGGAGGCGTCTCTCTTCCTTTAACCCTTCCGCTTCTTTTAAAATTTTTTCTTTTAGAAGAGGGGCTGTCGCCTCCGGATGAGAGGAGGCCTGATCCTCAGGAGGGGCCTGGATATTCCTGTCTGTAAACTCACCTAGAGGGGCTGCCATCTTCTGTCTATTGTAAACGACAGTCGGCCTGATGTCAAAGCCGCTCAGAGGGCCTAGAACTGGACCTTGGGGACTTCTTTCGCCCCTGCTTCAGCCGCAAAGTAGGCATCCTTCTTTTCGAACCCCATCAGCCGGGCGACGATGTTGGTCGGGAAGGTTTTGACCATGACGTTGTAGGATTGGACCATCAGGTTGTACCGCTGCCGTTCCACGGCGATCCGGTTTTCCGTTCCGGCCAGTTCATCCTGCAGGGCGATGAAATTTTGGTTTGCCTTCAGGTTCGGGTACTGTTCTACAACCACAAGCAAACGGGAGAGGGCCGAATCGAGTTGCTGATTGGCCTGAACCTTTTCGTTAATCGTCCGAGCACCGGCCAGTCTGGCCCTTGCCTCGGCAATTTTTTCAAAAACCTCTTTCTCATGGGCGGCGTACCCCTTGACCGTCTCTATCAAATTGGGGATTAAATCGTTCCGCCGTTGGAGGACGTTCTCCACCTGGGCCCAGGCTCCAGTGACCGCTTCATTTTGACTAACGAGGGCATTGTACTGGGAGGTAAGGCTCCCAACAAAACTGACTAGGACAAAAGCGACAACACCGACAATGATCCATTTTTTTTTCATAGTTTCTCCTTCGTATCGATCGTGTCCACAAAGGTGGCGACTTTCTCCACCGTTGTCAAGTAGTCCTCCATAAGGGGCATAATCTCTGTGCGCGACAGTTTTTTGTTTCCAGCCAGAACCTCCAAAATGATCTCAAAAGAGGTCATGGAAAGAGTTGTTCTTTGCTGGAGGCGACCTAAAACCTCTCTTTTCGTGGGGGGGATGCTTTCCCCCATCAAACGCAACAACCCCCGAAAGAGGGCAAAAAAGGAAGAGGATGATTTGAGCAAAAACTTTTTGATTTTCCTTTTGCTCGGGTAGAGACGAATCCACTCCGTGCGAAGGGCAATTAGTTTTCCTTTGAGTTCACTCTCACATTGGAGGCGCAAAAATTCTCTGGAGAGGGTCAACGAAGATAAGGGATCCTGCCCGTACAAAACCCTGTGTCGTTCCTTCATATCAAAAAACTCAATCGGGAAGACATCGAACGAACTGACCAAGTAGGATGACGTCACAAAAAGAGGTGCCGGATTCCCCTCCCGCATCCACTTCTGACATAGGTCTACCGAACGGGCAAGCACGCTGAGCGATGTTTCATTCAAGACCACCATCAGATTGAAATCGGAGTGGCGATGGTGAAAATCGGGGCCAGCCGCTGAACCATAAAGGACAACTGACTGAAGCTCCGTACCATAGATCCCTTTTAACTTTTCTGCCATCTCTTCAGGTTTCATCAACCCTCCTATTTTTTTACCAACTCCCGGAAGACCCTCCACCACCAGACATCCCTCCGCCGAAGCCACCGAACCCTCCTCCAAAACCGCCACTCCCTGATCCCCTCCCTCCCCCTATCCCATTCCCAAGCAAGAGGAGAAAGAGAAAGGGGTGCCGGACAAAAAGAAAAACGAGGAGAATAATAAACGGCAAAAGAATAAGTTTATCCTTGAGGCTAAGAGGGCGACGACCCTCACTCAATTCAGAAGAGGGAAGACCCGACACCTGAAATTGAAAATGGTTGGCCAGTCGCGCCGTTAGGACTTGCGTCGCCTGCAACAACCCCTCGCCATACTCCCCCTTTTGAAAAGAAGGGAAAAGCACTTCACGGAGGACACGACCGGCAAAGGCATCATTGATTGTCTCTTCGAGGCCGTAGCCAACCTCGATCCTCGCCCGATGGTCTTCGATCGCCGCCAAAATCAGCAAACCATTATTTTTTTCCTTTTTGCCAATCCCCCAAGTTTTAAAGAGTCGGACGGCATACCCTTCAATATCTTCTCCTTCAAGAGAACGAATCGTCACCACCGCCATTTCAATCCCGCTCGCCTGTTCAACACCGGCCATGAGGGCGGTCAACTCCTTCGTCTTTTCTGCATCAATCACCCCCGCAAAGTCATTCACCCATCCTGTGTATTTAGGAAGCTCTGCCGCCAACGCCAAGCGACCAATAACGAGAAGCATCGCCAACAAAAGGAGTGACTTTTTCACGGGAGTCGCACTATAGGGGATCGAAGGAGAAGTTGCAAGGTTGAGACATTTTT
>JAUSKE010000115.1 GCA_030649435.1 Deltaproteobacteria bacterium | reverse complement strand
TCATTTTTATCCTGATGGTTCTGCTATCCCCCTTGTCCTCTTTCGCCTTAGAGGATGAAGAGATCCCTGCCTCGCTCGATTTTGAGCGTCGCGCCGCCGCCGTCACCCGTTGGGAGATCCCGGTGGGAGGAGGAGAATTTTTCGGCGACAAACTGGAACATTCCTTCATCGTCGGTTCCGGCCTCTACTACCACCTCACACCGGTTCTCGCGATCGGCGCCGATTTTAATTACTCGCGCATCAACTATGACCCGTTAGGCGATCTCGGCCAGGGTGTCACCAATCCAAACCTTTATTTGATTGGTGGGACCCTCCAAGTCAATCTCCCCGGAGCCTATCACTCAGGCAAGACGATCACCGAGGTTGATTTTTACACCCTCTTGGGTGGGGCCGCCATCAATATCAATGATTCCTACCACGGCGCTGGTTGTATTGGTGGCGGGATGAAGATCTACACCCGTTGGTCCTGGTTTTCGTTCAAGACAGAGGTTCGCGAATACCTCTGGAGCGTCCCGACCCGGTCGGGGAGCGCGTTTGAAGCTGACGTCACGATCTTTCTCGGCCCGTCGTTCCTGATCCCTCCATACCTCAACTAGCCCCTTACGGGAGACTCGGCGCCGTCGGCGTCGTAAACACAATCGCCGAAAGATCGATCAGGTTACTTGTCACCGTATCGCTGGTGGCGACCACCTGGTTTCCTGCAGGGGTATTGGCCGTGTAGGTAAAATCAGCGGCTGTTGCTGGTGACTTGGAACAGCTGTTGTTCGGCGAATAGGTAATCGCAAGACTCTTCGTCGCACTGGTGCTGGTGTCGGTGACGAATTTCCCGGTCGTATCCTTGGTAAAGCATTGCCGCTGAGCCTTCAGAACACCGGTATGACTGTTCCCCGGTCCAGCCCAGTTACAGATCATCTTACTGATGGTGGCAAGGCCGCTTGTCGATTGAAGTTTAGGGCCGTATCCAAAATAACCACAACCGCTTGTCGTACTCCCCGATGTAGAAACGGTCACATTAAGGACACGGGCGTTGTCATCGGCATTTCCCGCCTGCCAGGCATGGGCCACATCCCCCGTCCCATCGGAGCTATTAAGACCAAAAATTGCATAGTGGGCGTTATTCTTCCAACTCAGGGAATAATCGACCTCGTTATTGGTATCAAAAACCTTGACGGAGGTATCGGCACCGCAGAACCCGGCCCTCTTGAATAACATCTTGAGGTTTGAACTGCTCTTATTGTAACGGATCGACATCGCATCCACAATCCCTCCATCGGCAGTGGTGCAGTTGCCGAGCGGAATATTGGTGCTGGATTTCAAGGCAACAACCAGCGAAAAGAGGCCGGAGTAGTTGGTGTTGGCATCATCCTCCGGGATATGCTTGATCGTTGCCTGAAAGGAGCCGGCGCTCATCGTCCCGGTCATTGTGGCCGTATAGATCGGACGCCCAGCTTTATCCGTTGCATCACGGGCCAAGGTGACTGTGGCATTAAACTGGGTCGTGCTCGCATCTCTTGCAAAAACCTTTTTGGCAGAGGCAGTCAGGTCAACGCTCTTGCCCGCTTCAGGAAGGGCAAGGCTATCAAACTTCGCCTGACAGAGAAAGGCGGCCGTCATTTTTCGCATCAGGTCGAGATTATTTTTAACCTCACCGATCAATGAATTCATCTTGGAAGCGACACAGGCCTCACCAGAGGAGGTTTCGGTCGCAATCCACATCCCGGTATCTCCTGAAGGGAGACTCCCCGCAGAAGGGGTACCAACAAGGGCATCGGGATGAGCGGAATAAGTGATTGTGGGGCCATAACAAAGGGCGTTCGGCGCCTGAAGGTTCGTGTCGAAGGAAATCTTGCAATCATCTTCCTTGGTGGCATTCAGGATATTTTTAATATCGGTCGCCTCATCGGTCGGCGGTTTGACAGCCACTGTCCCATTTTTTATCTTGAGGGCCTGGGTGGCTGAAGCAGAAGCGCCACTCGCTGCCGTTGGTGAAGTCACCGTTGCCTCAGCTGGATAGGCGGTGGAAAGTGTACTGGTCGTTGGAGTTGCGGTGGTTGCGTCATCATCTGAAGTTGAGCTGCTGCCACAGGTTGCTACCACCAGGGCCATCAAAAAGGCAGAAGCCAACTTGATCAAAGAGCTTCGATTCTTTTCTCTCATAAAAGATCCCCCTTCTTTTTAAGTCTGTTTTATTGAGTGGCTAGAATACCACATTTTCAAGGATGCGCAAATACTTGTTCAAAGGAGCCGATCAATTTTTCAATAAAAACAGTCCGTTTCGGTTCCTTTTTGACCCTCGCAAAGGTAAGTGCTTTTTCAATAAACTGGCGGCACTGATCGAGTTCAAGATTTCTCCGAAGAAACGCCTCAACGAGATTAAAATCGATATTTTCCGCCGAGGCCATCCCGTCAAACCCCTTTTTAAGAATCTCCTGCAAAACATCCCTCGCCTTTTTCTTCTCCCCCTTCCGGAGGTAGGCGAGTCCCATCGTCGTTTTGGCCTGATGTTCAAAGGAAGGGGAACCGGCCGCTAATTTCAGAACTTGTTTTGCCTTTTTGAGGGCGGAGTCATACTGAGCAAATTCGTCGATCAGGAAACGGGCTGAAATAATCTTGAGTGAGGGGTCTTCAGGGAGCAGTTTTTCTGCCTTTTCGTAGGCCCGCCAGGCGGCCTTCGGGTCCCCCTTCACCCGGTAGAGAAAACCCAAGGTTGACTCAAGGAGGGCCGCTCTTTCTGGTCCACTCTTCGGGTCGGACCGGTCGATTTCTTTTTTTAAGAAGGCTTCCGCCTCGACCAGTTTTTTTTCTTTAATGAGAGAAAAGGCCTGGTAGATCTCGTTGCTGACCTTCTTTTCAGGAACCAGCTCCATGGAGCACTTTTACCATATCCGGGTGAATCCGTCCATTGCTCGCCAAGATTTCTTTATCCTCGATAGCAAACGGCTTCCCATTAAAGAGGGTCACTTGGCCCCCCGCCTCTTTCACTAAAAGAAGCCCTGCTGCAACATCCCAAGGCCAGAGGTTGATCTCCCAAAAGCCGTCGAAACGGCCTGCCGCCACATAGGCGAGATCCACCGCCGCCACACCGTCACGCCGGATCGCCTGGGATGAGACGAGAAAACCTTCAAACTGGGCGAGACTCCTCTTATAAGTTTCGCCGATGTTGTAGGCAAAACCGGTGGAGAGGAGAGAACGCTTGAGAAGAGTCGTGTCAGAGACATGGATTCGTCGGCCATTCAAAAAACTTCCTTTTCCTTTTTCGGCAAAAAAGAACTCTCCCAAGTTTGGCTCGTAAACAACCCCTAAAACTGGTTCTCCCCGATAGGCGAGCGCCACTGAAATGCAAAAGAGCGGGTACGCATGGGCAAAGTTGGTCGTTCCATCCAGAGGGTCGATGACCCAACAGTAGTCGGATCGGTTGGCGCTTTGGCCTGACTCTTCGGCGAGGATCGCATGCTCCGGAAAATTCTTGTGGATCTCTTTCAAGATCGCCTTCTCACAGGCGAAATCAACCTCGGTCACCAGATTGATCTCTCCTTTAAAATGGATCTTGTGCCGCTTGCCCAACCCCTTCATCTGGATCCGGCCGGCCTGCATCGCCACCTTCCGGATGGTTTGCCTCATCTTCTCAGTCACTACCGTCTTCTTTTTCATCCTAGAATCGCCCTCCGTCTCGCGAGTGTTATAAAGGAAACTGAGGCGGCCCCCTCCCTCTTTAAAAGATGCGCCGCTTCCGACAGGGTTGAACCGGTCGTCAAGACATCATCCACAAGAAGAATTCTCTTGTTCCTCAACTTGGATCTCTTTTTGGGCGGCACAAAGAAGGCTTCTTGCAGATTCGTCCTTCGTTCCTCCCGCGAGAGTCCGACCTGTGTCTTGATGCCATCCCTTCGCCAAAGCAGCAGTGGGTCAACCGGTGCCTGGAGGAGACCAGCGAGACCACGCGCCAAGACGAACGACTGATTGAAGCCTCGTAACCGAAGCCGGCGCGGAGAGAGCGGGATTGGCAGGATCAGGTCCACTCTTTCTCGATCACTAAAATCAACCGTCGTTCGTTCGAGGAGTGACACAAAGAATGTGCCGAGCCTTTCTTCTCCTTTATATTTCCAACGATGGACCAGATCGAGCAGAATCCCTTCCAGAAAAGAAACCGACCGGCCGCACTGCAACCCCTTCTCCTCCTTGAAAGAGAAATCAGGGGGGATAAAGCTAATTCTGGAGTAACAACCGCTACAGAGGGTTTCCTTCCCCTCCATGGGCTGACGACAAGCGAGGCAACGGTGGGGGAAAAAAAGTGAGAACATTACGGGTGAAGTTCCTTCACCCCCTGAGGCACCTTAAAGAGAAACGGATCCTGTTTCCATTTGACGTTTGTCTTGATATCCGAAAAAAAATACCGGGTCATGTTCCCCCCTTCGGCATAAACAACCGCCTCGGTGACGAGGTACCGTGGCCCCTTGACGGAGAGGATGATCTTCTGAAAGGCCCCCTTCTTCAGGGGACGAAGAGTCAGCTGATACCCCTCCCCTTGCATCTTTTTCCGGGAACTGGTTTCAAACTCCGAATCGAGATGGGCCAGGCCACCCAAAAAAACAAGTGCCTCTTTCGCCACAAGATCGGCGGCATTATCGTAGATCTCAACCTCTTTATCCTGCGGGCGATAGATCCAGAGCGTCGTTCCATTCGAGGTATATTTTTTGGCCTCCGGCTTTTTGTACTCAACAACCCACCGGCCAGGTTCTGTTCCGCTCGACCGGGCAAAAATCATCTGCCCCTCTTTTTCAACCAACTTGTCCATCATCGCCACCTTGGTCTTCTGACTAAAGTTGGCGGTGAAATTTTCCGTCTTTTGGTAAGCGGCCTGTACTTGTTGGGCAACATCCTCCTCTGCAGGTATCGTCTCTGGCTCCGCCCAAGCGGAAAGCGAGAACAACAGGACTGCGAGCAACAACATTTTCTTTTTAGGTCTGATTAAGATTTGCAGCATAAACCTCCCTTGGTTTGGCCCCATCGGCGGGACCGACGACCCCTTCTTTTTCCATCCGTTCCACCAAACGGGCAGCCCGATTGTAACCGATCCGAAGCCTCCTTTGAATCATCGAAATAGAGGCCTGACGGGTTTGAGAAACAAGTGAGACCGCCTCATCGTAGAGCGTATCTTCGAGACCATCCCCGCTACCAGAGCCCTCTTCAGCCGCTTCCCCCTCCGGAACTTGCAAGATCGATTCGTCGTACTTCGGTGCCCCTTGCTTTTTGAGGTGTTCCACGACTCTCAAAATTTCGGTCTCCGAAACGTACGAACCATGAACCCGGATCAAACCGCCGGTACCAGGAGACATGAAAAGCATATCCCCATACCCGAGCAAATGTTCCGAACCAACAGTATCAAGGATGGTTCGGGAATCATGTTTGGAAGAAACCTTGAACGAGATACGTGCCGGGAAATTCGCCTTGATGAGCCCGGTCAGAACGTCGACCGAAGGTCTCTGCGTCGCCAAAATCAGATGGATCCCTGCCGCGCGCGCCATCTGAGCAAGCCGTGTGATTGACTTTTCCACATCGTTCGCCGCCGTCATCATCAGGTCGGCCAACTCGTCGATGACGATCACGATCATCGGCAGGTGTTCCTCCTTCGAAACAAGCTTGTTGTAGCCGGCAAGGTTCCGTGCCGACTTTTGAGAAAGGAGTTCGTAACGCCGTTCCATTTCGGAGGTCGCCCAACGAAGCGCGAGAGAGGCCTTCTTGGGGTTTGTCACGACCGGTAAAAGAAGGTGAGGGATCTCGTTGTAGACAGGGAGCTCCAACATCTTGAGATCAATCATGAGGAACCGGACATCCTCGGGTGTCGCCTTATAAAGGAAGGAGAGGATCATCGTGTTCACCGAAACTGATTTTCCGGAACCGGTCGCACCGGCCACCAGAAGGTGTGGCATCTTGGCCAAGTCCGCCACATACGGGATCCCTTCGGTATCCTTCCCCAGAGCGAGTGTCAGCTTGGAAGAGTTTTTCTGGTACTTCGAATGGCCGATGACATCCTTCAACCAAACGGTCTCCCGATTATTGTTTGGGATCTCGATGCCGACAACCGGCTTGCCCGGGATCGGCGCCACGATACGGACCGATTTTCCCCCCATGATGAGCGAGAGGTCATCCTCGAGATTGACGATCTTGTTCACCTTCACGCCAGGCGCCGGTTCAAATTCATACATCGTGATGATCGGGCCGGGATGGATCTCAGTCACACGCCCGCTGACATCGTAGTCAACGAGCTTTTGTTCCAAGAGTTTTGAATTAAGCTTGAGCGATTCCTCATCGATCGGCGGCGTCGCGTCCGAGCCATCTTCCGAATCAAGAAGATTCAACGGCGGCAAGACAAACTCAGCCGTTGCGGCAAGGATCTCCATCTGCTCCGGCTTTTTCTTTTTGAGATCGGCATCGGCACGTGGCAGGATTTTTGGTTCCACTGCCGAAGAGGCAACCGAATCAACGACGGCAACGGAAGCCTGTGGTTTCAGGGCAAGAGGCACTGACGGCGGCTCTTTGGCCTTGATCTCTTTCAAAACCTTCTTCGGTTCCGCACGTATCGCCACAGGTTCTCTTACGACACGCGGTCCGAAGTCGGCGTTCGCTGCTTCTTTTAATTTCTTCCGGTCACTCTTCCACTGATGGAATCTCTGTCCCAAACGGATCCAACCTTTCTCGGCACGGGCGATGGAGAGGAGCAAGAAAGAACCGACTCTCTTTTGTAAAAAGAGGGCGAGCTCTGACAAAATCCCGACAAGACGACCGACACGAATCTCGGTCGCCCAGAGAAAGGTAAGAAGGGTTCCAAAAACGATGAAGAGATAAGTCCCGATTATCCCAAATGTCCGGGTCAAGAGGGCCCCGAGGAACCAGCCCACGATACCACCGGCATCCTGAGGCTTGCCCCCAATGAAGACCTCGTGCCCCCGAAGATGAAAAAAAAGGGCCGCAATGGCAACAAAAACAACGAGTGCGATCTGCCGGCTCCAGGTGAAGATCTCTTTCCTGGCCGACAGCGCCGCAAAGGCAACAAGGAAAAAAGAGAGGATGATCCCGTAGGCCCCGTACCCCAGGAGCGTCACAAGAAGGTCTGCCGTATAAGAACCGACAATCCCCCCAAGATTATGGATCGCCTTGCCATGCCCCAAAGAACTAAATGAGGGGTCGCTCGCCCGGTAGGAGAGGAGACAGAGACAGAAAAAAATGCCGACCGCAAGAAAAACGAGACCAAAGATCTCGCGGGAGTGATCCGCATTTTTTTTCACAGCCATAGGATGCCAAAATTATAGAATAAGAGTCTTGAAAGTAAAGGGAAATGTGCTAGTGGAGAGGCATGAGTTTACAATGTGGCATCGTCGGTCTCCCGAACGTCGGCAAGTCGACCCTCTTCAACGCCCTGACCGCCGCCGGAGCGGCCGCTGCCAATTATCCTTTTTGCACGATCGACCCGAACATCGGTGTCGTCTCGCTGCCCGATTCCCGTCTGGATGCGCTTGCGAAGATTTTCCAACCGGAAAAGGTCACTCCAACGGCGATTGAATTCGTCGATATCGCCGGTCTTGTTGCCGGTGCCTCCCAAGGGGAAGGGTTGGGAAATCAGTTCTTGGGGCATATCCGTAACGTCGATGCGATCGTCCATGTGATCCGCTGTTTCGAAGACCCCGATGTCGTCCATGTCTCCGGTTCAACCGACCCGCTCCGCGATATCGAAGTGATCCACACCGAATTGGCACTGGCCGATCTGGATGCGGTGGAGAAACGGCTCACAAAAACTGGCAAGGCGGCCAAGTCGGGGGATAAAAAGGCGGCGATCGAACTACCACTCCTCGAACAACTAAAAAAAGGATTGAATGAAGGGGTCGCCGCCCGTTCTCTCCCATTTAGCGTTGAGGAAAAAGAAATCTTGAGGGATCTTTTCTTGCTGACCGCCAAACCA
>JAUSKE010000108.1 GCA_030649435.1 Deltaproteobacteria bacterium | reverse complement strand
ACCGACCGCCATTTTTTCCTTGTAGGGGTCAGTCCCTGGTTTGAGCCCTTGCTGACGAAGAATTTTGTCCAAGGAGTCAATGGCTCCTTGAACCTTAGCCCGTATCTCAGCATCAAAATTGGTCTCGGGATCAAAATCATCCAGCTCCCACGGCAGAGGTTTGCCGCCAAGCCCATTGACAAGATCGCGGTATTGATCCGCATGATCCATGAGGTATTCATACACCTCGCGCGGGTCAATCTCTCCATCCTGACTCCCCTTGATCGTCATGTTGGGGCCCGGCTGGGAGTAATCGATTTCGTGGTACCCTTTGTCGATCGCTTCGTAAGAGACACCCCGTTCCCGGAGCGCACGGAGGAGCGAAAAGGCAGGATCCGCTGAATTGAACAAAAACGTCCATGAGGAACGAGTCACCATTGGGCCTATTATCGTGTGGGCGCGAAATGGGTTGTGTTAAAAAGGGGGCAACTTTTCCTAAGACGGTGCGATACCTTCACGGTACAATCAAAAGTGCTTTATTGAGGAGAATCCATGGCGGGAAATATTTTTAATGTTGCTTCAGCAGGGGATAAGACCCTCGTTGTTCAGGAAAATGAAGGGGGACAGTCTGGTATTTTGGACGAAGGGGAAAAGTTTGGCCTCAAGGTTGGGGATGAGATCCGCTTTCAACCCGAAGAAGTTAATACGTTCATGAAGGAGTTAGGGATTGCTAAAGTTTCTGTTGGGACCTCGCTCCGGACGTTGAGCGACTACGTTGACATAATCCAGACTGCGATTGATGAGGGCGATGTTGGCGATGATACCAATGCCATAGATCACGATCTGAGGACCGCAATGCAATTGGCACAAAGAGAAAAAATCGATCCAGATCCTGCGCAAATCGAGAGGATACGACAAACCGGTTATTCCAAAATTTATAGGAGAAACTTGGAGAGGGCCGCTCAGGAGGCAGACAGGGGAGGGGTTCGCGCGATGGAAAGGTGTATTGCAAACGCCAGACGCTCAGCTGTTCTGATTGACCAGCAGCCGCCGGAAGAGGCGATTCGAATCATCGAACAGGATGGTTACTCAAAAGGGTATGGTGTCTCTCTTACAAAGGCGAGAGAGGCTCTTCAACGGGGTGATCTGAAGGTGGCGGAGGCCGCGATCGATGAGGCTCTACTGAATGCCGATCGTGCCAAGGTGGCGGTAGATGAGGTGCAGGTTCATGACCTGCTCAGGCAACTCTACGAGAAACAGGTGGAAAGGGCGGCTGTAGGAGGAACGCTCTATGTTATTGACCGCGAAGAGATTCTTGATCGAGAGATGGCTGAGGCTGTACGGTATGCTGAAAAGGCCAAAATTCCGGCGAATGAAATAGCCGAGATTAAGACAAGAATTTATACTGCCGCTTATGAAAAGCTTTTAAGGGAAGCTCGCACCTACGCCCAGGAAGGTAAAAGGATTGATGCTGAGATACGACTCGGACTGGCCAAATGGTTTGCTCTAAGGCTGGACCCTGCCAAAGTTGACGAGGTTTCCCGCGAAACTCAGAACCTGCTCCCTCCTCGCGATGCTGGTCAATAGCTGACAGTTACTTTTCGTAGCTTCTTTTTTTCAGCATGGTGGTGTTTATTCGCCAGCATCTTCTCTTTTGAGCGGCGGGAGCGGCGGCGTTTTTGGCGGCGGATCTTTTCGAACTTTTTCTGTTCTTCACTCCTCTTCCCCAAGACCTGATTTTCTATTTTATCCAACAAAAGACGCCGGGCCATAAAACGATTCATTGCCTGACTCCGAGTCGATTGGCACTTGACCTCGAGGCCAGTCAGTTTGTGGCGAAGAACGACACAGGTGGAGGTTTTATTGACATGCTGCCCGCCGGCACCGGAGGAACGGACGAAACTTTCTTCAAAATCCTCAGGCCGAACGCCAAGACGCTGCATCCGGTCGGATAGTTCTTTTTCTTTGGGTGGAGAAACGGGAAACAAATTATTGCTTTTGCTCTGAATAATCAAAAAATCCGCGCCCTGATTTTCTGCCAAGCCAGCCAGCCTCGACATATTTTCGCAAGAGTGGGGCAGGGTGGTATTTGGCGTTCCCCATATCTTGGTAAAGGACTTCCAAAACGGCGAGGATTGTGTCGAGCCCGACAAAATCGGCAAGCTCGAGTGGCCCCATCGGGTGGTTGCAGCCCATCTTCATCGCAGAATCGATCCCCTTGGCATCCGTAATCCCTTCTTGCAAAACATAGATTGCTTCGTTGATCATCGGGAGCAAGATCCGGTTGACGACAAACGCCGGAGAATCCTTGACAGAAACAGGCGTCTTCCCCATCGATTCGGCGAGCCCCATGGCGGTTTGAAAGGTGGCGTCCGAGGTGCGGAGGCTGCGAACTACTTCAACGAGCTTCATCACCGGGACCGGGTTGAAAAAATGGATCCCAATCACCTGCTCCGGTCGCGAGGTCACGGAGCCCAACATCGTAATGGAAATGGAAGAGGTGTTGGAGGCGAGGATCGTTTCTTTAGGGGCAAGTTTATCCAGTTCGCGGAAGAGCTCGATCTTGATTTTTGGGTTTTCGCTAATCGCTTCAATGACAAGGTCGCTTTGCGCCAGAGAGCGAAGGTCCGGGGAGGGCTGAAGGAGGGCCAGCTGCCCCTTCTTTTGTTCTTCAGTCATCTTTCCCTTCTCCACTAAACGGCTTAGGTTCTTTTCAATTTTGGAAAGACTTTTCTTCGTCAGTTCCTCACTGTTGTCTCTCAGCAAGACCTGGTAGCCAAACTGGATCGCTGTTTGCGCGATCCCGGTACCCATTTGTCCTGCGCCGACAACCCCTATTTTTTTAATTTTCATGAGATCTCCTTATCGATGGGGCGACTTTATTTTGTTGAAAATCGATGTCAAGGGTGATTCACCCAAGCTGTTTGGGGGTCAGCTTTTGGCCTGCACCCGAATCGCCATATTGCCCGGTGGGTGTTTATTTTCCTTCATTAGCTGGTGGGCGAGACCGGTTTCAGAAAACTCGAAAGTTTGGGAGAGACAAGGGTCGACTTTTTTCTGGGTGATGAGGTTATTAATCCCCTTGGCCTGTTCATCGTTCGCAAAGTGGGAGCCTTGCAATCTTTTTTGCCGCATCCAGTGGTAGCGAAGGTCGAGCGTGGCGTTGAATCCAG
>JAUSKE010000089.1 GCA_030649435.1 Deltaproteobacteria bacterium | reverse complement strand
GAGAGATTCTCTTCATCCCTCTCCGCCAGAAACTCCATCTCTTCCAGATTCTTAAAGAGCGCAGCGACAAGTCGGTCTGGGATTTCCCCCTTTCGTGACTCGAGGCCTTCCCTCTCCTTTTGAGATTCTAAAAAGGAATGGTGAAGACGATTGATAACAAAACCACTCAATGGAAGTTTGAAGCGACGGATCTCTTTTAAAAAGTAGAGGGCGTCTTGTATCGAAGGTGATTCAGGACTCGTCACCAACAGAAACCCGACTGATTTATCCCGCAAAAGCTCCATGACCGAGGCCGCCCTGTTCTGAAAGCCCCCTAGAAGACCAGCGATCGAGATTAACATCTCCGAGAGTTCACTCAAAAAACTGAAGCCGGCCAGATGGTCAAAGACCGAGAGGATCTTCTCGCGACCACGCCTGAAAAAACCGAAGCTCCCCCCCGCCACAAAAAGGGATGGCTTTAAAAACCACTTCAAAATGCTGTTTGTCGTGATGTTCACCATCTTTTCAGGCGCCTCCAGAAAATCGAGGGCATGACGGGTCGGTGGGGTATCCAAAACAATCAGGTCATAATCTTTTTCCCGCGAGAGTTCGTACAACTTTTCCATCGCCATATACTCCTGCGAACCGGCGAGCATCGTGGAGAGGTGTTGGTAGAGACGATTGGCGAGGATCGCCTCACGCGCCTGGCGCGAGGGAGAATATTTTTCAATCAGGTGATCAAAGGTCCGCTTGGTATCGAGCATCATCGCCTCAAGGTGCCCCGACGGAAGCGGGATCCTCTGCGGTTCATCCGAAAGGGTCGCAAGCCCCATGGCATTGGCAAGTCGTTTCGCCGGATCGATCGTCAGGACAATCGTTTTGTACCCCAGTTCGGCCGCCTTGAGGGCAATCGCCGCCGCAGTCGTCGTCTTACCGACGCCACCGCTCCCGCAACAGACAAGGATCTTCTTCGTTCCCAAAAGTTTTCCGAGAGAAGAGCTCATAAGTTCTCCTCATCCAAAAGATGGCTTATTTTTTTCAGTTCTTTCAGACCAAACGACTCAGAAAAAAGAAAGGGGACCTCCAAAAAGGTGGCCTTGGGCAGTCGCTGTCGAAGCTGTTTCTGGTAAAAGGCAACCCGATCCCCTTGGGCCTCACGAAGGATGGCGGCCTGAATGAGCGGATCAAAGAGAGGCAGAGCCTCCTTCCGCCACTTCCGAAAAAGAGCCACCTCTTCTCCCTTAAAGAGAGGGCTCAAAATCTGGTTGATAAAAACAGGGCCCAACGGAACCTTTAATTCGCTACCGGCTTTTTCGAACATCTCCACCGTTTCGTTCACCGGCATTTCTTCCGGCAGGCTCACAAGACAAAGGGCCGTTGTTTTTTCGTCCTTCAGGAGTCGTTCAATCTTCTCTGCATTCTCCTTGAGCGGTCCCACTCGAACGGCACTCGCAATGATCCCGGGGATCTGCAACAATGAAATCCCATGACCGGTGGCCGGGGCATCCACAACGACACAATCGTATTGGGAGAGGAGCGAATAAACCTTGCCGATACACATCAACTCCGAAAGACCTGGCGTCGCTTCTAAAAAATACCGGACAAAGCGATTTTCAAAAACCGCCGTGTAGAGCGCATGGTATTTGATCTGCTTCAAAACGTACTCTTCAAAGGCCTTTTTCGGACAAATATTAATGGCCCAAAGATTGGGAAGGAGTGGCGTTTCTTCTGAATCGATCGAGGAATGACCAAACAGCCCGGCCACCTGCCCCTGAGACTGGATCTCGGCCAAAAGAACCCTCTTTTTTTGTCGTGCGAGAAAAACGGCCAAAGCTGAGGCAACAGTTGTCTTACCAACACCCCCTTTTCCGGAAACGATGAGGAGCTTCTTGTCCAAGAGAGTCGACATACCTAAAGACTCCTCCCAGGGATTACTTTTCGTATTTCCTGAGCTTTCTCTCAAGCTCTTCGATCTTTTTATGCAGGCCGCGAAGTTCTGACTGGACGGAGGGGAGAGAAGAAACAGTATCGATGGCAGTTTTCAATTTCTTGTCAATTTCTTCGCGGGCGTGTGAAATGGAACTGACCCCTGATTCGATCGAACTATGTACAAATGAAGCGATCTTTTCACCACCGCTCCCGATAATATTTTTTAGGGTCTCGATCGGAAGGAGAGATCTCTTTTTCTTTTCGAGCTCAAAAATAATCTGCGTCAAGGTGACGGAAGTGAGGTCTTCCCCCTTCTGGTTATCGATGACTTTGATATCTTCCCCCTGACGGATCAGCTCTGCGATCTCATCAAGAGTGACATATTTGCTCTCAGTCGTGTCGTAGAGTTTCCTATTTTGGTATCTTTTGATGAGACGGGTCTTGGCGGTCATTTAAGACCCCTCTTTCTTGTCATCTTTCTTTTCAGTCTTGTCAGGAGCTGACTCTTCCCCAGAAGAAGATTTTTTGAAATTCTTCAACGCCTGCCCCAGCGCCCCACCCACGGAGGGGAGTTTGCCCGCCCCAAAGACGACGAGCACAATCACGAGAACGATCACCAGTTCCATCGGACCAAGGCCACCAATACCGGCCAACTGAAGAGGGATATCGCTCATCATTTAAAGTTCCTTTCTTAAGGCAGCAATCGCCTTTTTGTAATTTCCATCCGGTGAGGCACTTTTTCCGAAGATTGCGTTTCCGGCCACAAAGATTTCAGCGCCTGCACGCGAAACAGACCCGATGTT
>JAUSKE010000087.1 GCA_030649435.1 Deltaproteobacteria bacterium | reverse complement strand
GGTAAATCACTGTCATCAAACCAAGTGAAGGGCTCCCCACGAGATCCACCATCGTTCCGAGAATAATGATGATCCAGAGACCAGAGATCGTTGTTCCAAAAAAACCGAGGTAGAGAGCGATCAAAAGGACAATCTCCAGGTGAAGCCTTGCTGGAGGCCACGAAGAAATAAGACTCCCCTGAATCAGAAGGCAAAAAAAGCCGAACAGGATAAAAAAAAGAGCTGACTTCATAACATTGGCTTGAAAGAGATGAGGACAAACACCTCTTCCAGTTCCATAAAATCAACGAAAGGGATGACATCGGCAGTTTGAAAAATAACACTTCCCCCTTTTTTTAAATGACGGATTTCACCAATCGGCACCCCTTTTGGAAAGAACCCATCAAGACCGGAAGTCACCATGAGGTCCCCCTCTTGCAGGTCGAGCCCCTTCCTCATGAATTCAAGATCTGCCAGAAAATACTCCCTCGAGAGTTTTGTTTTGATGACCTTGCCGGTCACGAGGCCTCTCGCCCGGTTTCTTTCAACAATCCCGTCAACAACACTCGTCGGATCGGTAATCAATAAAATTTCTGCGGTTCGAGGCCAAACACGCCAGACTTGACCGACAAGACCTGTAGCCGCAACGACAGGCTGACGTCGCTCTAGACCATCCGCCTCACCACGATCAATCGTCACGAGACGAAAGCTTGAAAGTGGATCATTCGAGATAATACGTGCAGCAACCATTTGCCAGGGAACCGTTTCGCGAAATTTGAGAAGAGCCCTTAGCCTTTCATTTTCTTGCAGGGTCTCCCCCAAAAGCAGCCGCTTGGGGTCCAACTCGGCGAGGCCTGTTTTAAGTCGCTGATTCTCCTCCCAGGTGCCAACGAGAAAAAAATAATGCCCCGTCACCTGACTCACGCTGGTTTTTAGGAGATGAAACCCTTTTTGAAACGGCATGGCTAGCATCGGTAAAGGGCGCCAATACCAGGGGCTCGGGTGAAACTGCTCAAATCGTTTAAGATTGGAAAGAAAAACAAGAAGAATATACAAGATAACCGGTATGACTATGATGCGACGAAGGTTCGCGAAAAAAGAAGGCATGAGATGGCAGTGGTGTCCGCCAGAGGCGGGACACCACTACGTAATAGTAATCCCTTTGAGGACGTCCAGCTGATCAAGCGCCTTACCACAACCGAGAACAACAGAGGTCAGAGGGTCTTCGGCAATCATCACCGGGAGACCGGTCTCCTCACGAATCAATACATCCAGGTTACGAAGAAGCCCGCCACCGCCTGATAGAACGATCCCCTTGTCGACAATGTCAGAAGCCAGTTCGGGTGGAGTTCGCTCCAAGGCCATCTTGATCCCTTCAACAATGCTAGAAACCGGCTCGCTAATCGCCTCACGGATTTCTTCCGAATTGATTTCCAAAACCTTCGGCACACCGGCAACAAGATCCCGCCCCTTGATCTCCATCACCCGAACCTCTTTTTCTGGATAAGCAGTACCGATCTGGATCTTGATCTGCTCCGCCGTCCTTTCACCAATCAACATATTATATTTTCTCTTGACGTAATGAATGATGGCGTCGTCCATTTTATCCCCCGCCACCCGGATCGAGCGACTAAAGACGATGCCACCGAGTGAGATGATGGCGATCTCCGTCGTACCACCGCCGATATCCACAATCATGTTGCCGGTCGGCTCTGTGATCGGCAAACCAGCACCAATTGCCGCTGCCATTGGCTCTTCAATAAGATAAACTTCACGGGCACCCGCCGATTCGGACGATTCACGAACCGCCCTCTTCTCCACCTCGGTAATCCCGAACGGAACGCAGATGATGATCCTCGGGCGGATGAGTGTTTTTCTGTTGTGGGCCTTGCGGATAAAATACCGAAGCATCGCCTCGGTCACTTCGAAATCGGCAATGACCCCATCCTTCATTGGACGAATCGCCTCGATCCCGCCAGGGGTTCGGCCGAGCATTTCCTTCGCCTCTTTGCCAACAGCGAGAACTTTTTTGATCCCACGCGCATCCCGTTGAACCGCCACGACGGAAGGCTCGGAGCAAACAATCCCTTTTCCCTTCACAAAAACGAGAGTGTTCGCCGTACCGAGATCGATAGCCAGGTCGTTGGAAAAAAGGCCGATGAGAAAGTCAAAAATCATGCGGGGGGATGCTGCAACAAATGCCCAAAAAGATCAAGAAAATTGTTGCCTTTGAGCGTTTCGTCGCGTAGCCTTTTTCCCCTATGTTGAGCGTTGTTCGACGTCAAGCTGCCTCATGGATAGTCAAAGTCATTTTTGGCTTGATCATCTTGAGCTTCATGTTCTTTTTTGGTTACACCAGCCTCTCTTCCCGCAATGACTCAAACCTTGGCACCAATGTCGTTGCTCTCGTCAATGGAGAGCCAATCACTCAGACACAACTAGAGCTTGCCTATAACGCGCAACGGGAACGATTCAAGAAAGAAGGCTCCTCCGAGATCCCAAAACAGCTGCAAGATTTTTTAAGACAGAACATCCTCACCGACCTGATCCGTCAAAAACTGATGTCGCAACTCGCGACAAACCTTAAACTGACTACTTCGGACAAAGAAATCTCGGAAGAGATCTTTAAGATGCCAGTTCTCTGGCGCGAGGGGCGCTTTGACGAAAATTTCTACAAAGAAACCTTTCGTCCTTACTACCTCCGCAAATTTGGCGTTGATTTCGAACAGGAACTTCGTGACGAAAAGCTTCGGATGAAATTAATTGATAGCGTCAAGGCAAAAGTAGAACCGACGGATCTCGAGGTCTGGAACGACTACCTCCTCAAAAAAACGGAGTATGAGTTTCAAAAGGTGGTGACCGATGATCGAACGAAGGCTGAAACTCTGCTGGGTGAATGGAAATCAGGGAAAAATATCAAATCCGAAAAACTCCCGCTCACTTCATTCGCCAACCTGAAGCAACAGCTTGGTCCCGAAATAGAGGATGAACAAATCGTCGCTTTAATTAGTTTAACGCAGGAAAAGCCTTTTCTCGATAAACCGATCAGCACACCGACCAATAAATTTATCCTCTTCCGGCTGATGAAAAAAGTAGCCGCCACACCTGCCGGTTACGAAAAAGAAAAGGAATCCATCCGGCAAAGCCTTGCAAGCGAAAGGGCGCAAGAAGTTCTTGTGCTTCTACTCTCCCGTTATAGCAGCTTGGCCGCCATCAAGAAATCGATGTAACAATATGTCTCAAACGGCCGAACAGCCCCCCTTTCTCACTACTTTGTTTGAAAATGGCGAAGTCTACGAGGTCGGTGGAACCGTGCGCGACAGACTTCTCGGCCTCGCCCACAAAGATAGAGATCTCCTCGTCGCCAAACTCCCGTTTGAAAAACTAACCGCTATTTTGCAAAAATCAGGAACTGTGACGCAGGTCGGCCGATCTTTTGGCGTCCTTAAATTTTCACCGCGCGGCTCCAAAGAAGTTTACGACATCGCCCTCCCCCGCAAGGAAGTTTCGACCGGACAAGGTCATCGTGATTTTCTCGTTGATTTTGATCCGTCGCTACCGGTGGAAAAAGATCTTGAACGGAGAGACTTCACGATCAATGCGATGGCCCGCCATTTACCCACGCAAAAATTGATCGACCCCTTCGGCGGCCAGAAGGATCTTGAAAACCGTTTGCTCCGGATGGTCGCACCGCGTGCGTTTGAAGAAGACCCCTTGCGTCTTCTTCGGGGAGTCCAGTTTGCCTCCCGCTTCAAACTACAACCAACCCCTGAAACGGAAGAGGCGATGAAAAAAGCGGCCCCCCTCATCAAAACCATCTCCGCCGAACGGATCTCCGAAGAGATTCGAAAACTCTTTCTGGCCGAGAAACCGTCTTACGGTTTTGAACTGATGCTGAAGCTCAACCTTTTGAAGGAGGTTTTTCCGGAATTACAAGAATGTGTCGGGGTCGAACAGGGAAACAAATTCCAGAACGATGATGTCTTTCAACACACGATGCGGGTGCTCGATGCCTCACGAAAAGATGTCGCGATCCCGACCTCCGGAGACCTTGAACTGATGTTCTCCGCCCTTTTTCACGACATCGGAAAGCCGCGGACCAAACGGTATATCGAAGAAAAACAGAGGATCGCCTTTTATGGTCATCAGACCGTTGGACGACGGATGGCCGAAAAACGAATGGATAAATTAAAACTGACCATTTTGGGTGTCGATCCGGCTCGGATCGCGAACCTTGTTGAGAACCATATGTTCCAGACCAAATCATACTTCACTGATCGTTCGAT